>JBESZM010000020.1:0-24448 GCA_041254175.1 Flavobacteriaceae bacterium
AGTAATTCATTCAATGCCGCTTTAATTTCGTCTACTTCAGCTTCAAGATCGTCTACTTCAGCTTCACCATAGTCGGTAGCCGCTTTAATAGCCTCCATTGAAGCAGTAAGAGCTGCAACCTCAGCCATTACAGTAGCCAAGTCAGAAGCAGATGCACTTGTGCTGGCAAGCTGATCTAATTTAGTTCCCAGTGCAGTGACTTCAGTCCGAATCCCATCAAGTTCACTCACACTTGTAGCAAGAGCACTAATTTTAGAATTCAGTTCGTCAAATTGGTCATCGTAGTTTTGACACCCGACTACTGTCAGTGCAACAACTAAAAGACCTAATAAACCTTTTTTCATTTGATAAAAATTAAATTAATTAATAATGTTATTAAATTGTTTGAACACATGGTTCAAATTTCATAAAAATCAACAACAATCATGCCAAACTCAACTTTGTGTTGATAAAAAATTCAGATGTAGTTGCTTTTATTCTAAAAAAAGTGTGAAAAACCCCTTAAATAAAGAGGATTTGTAGGATTTTTCTTTCTTATTAAAAGTTAGAGATTTTCGGGTAAATTTAATCATCTAAAAAACGGTTAAAAACAACAAAGAGTTCTACTCGGATTCGGACTAAGATCACCGTACTCGAAGGTAAATTGAGTGCGGTCTTTTGCGACTAATTTTTTTGGGAATATCCCCACCCCGATTTTGATGAATATGACGGGCCATACCAAAGAAGGCACCTTTATGGGATATATTGGTCGGGATCCCAACCGGACGGTTATGCCTATGCCTTTGTCCTCTAAAGAGGTGGTGATGCGGTTGTAGTCAAAATCTTAGACTCATCCCAAGGTAAAAATTTCTCATGGGAGCGGGTTCATAATACCTTTTGCCAAAAGCATTGATGCGGATGTTGTCAAAATAGGCCCGGTCAAGCAGATTGTTGATGCCCCCAAAAAACGAAAGCTTTTCAAAGGATCTCCACAAACGGAAGTTGGCCAAGAAATAATCTTCCACCCGGGTTTGGTTGGCATCATCTGCATAGAGGTTTCCGCTGTATTGGGTTTGCAAGACTGTTCCCCAACCGTCGGAAAAGTTATATTCCAATGAGGCGGTGAATTGTTGTTCGGGAACCCCGGGCAACTGATTTCCGCTAAGATCTTTATCCGCCAAAACGTAGTCGTCAAATTTGAGGGAGGCATAATTATAGGAGACGATCCATTCCCAGGGTCCTTTTTGGTGTTCCCAAAAAAGTTCGATCCCTCTTCGGGTGGTGGCTCCGGTGTTGCGATAAAAATCACGGTCGGGGAAAGCGGCCAATTCGTAGGGCAAAATTTCATTTTGGGTATTGATGGCATAGATTGTGGCCTCCAGTGTATTTTCGGGAGTTGTATAGCGCCACCCCCATTCGAAGTTATGGGCTTTGGACGGAGAAAGGTCGGGATTGAAACCGATATTGCCACTGGGGTTGGCCGAAAGCTCATTCAAGGTGGGGGTTTCAAAACTGCTGGAATAAGAGACAAACATCACATGGTTTCCCCATTGGGTGTAGGTAAATCCTATGCTCGGATTAAAACTATTGAGTTGTACCTCATAGCTTTCGCGCTGGGTGCCAAGGCGTTGGAGGTCATAGCGCAGACCCAGCCGGAGGAGTCCGAAATTCCATTTCATTTCGTCGAGAAAACTCAAAGCGGTATTGAAAAAAAGCTCGTCTTGGTCGAGGGTGTTGTCTCCCGGTGATCCATTGAGATTCTGAAAACGTTGTCGGTGGTCTTTTTGATCGGCCAGCGAAAATCGCAACTGCATGCGGTGATGGTTTTGGGGTTGAAATTCCAAGGCTGTCCCCAAACCGTAATAGTCTCTTTTGAGGTCTACAAAACCTCCAAAGCCAAAAGGCAAACGCCCTACAAAATCCCGATGGGCATAAAAGGCATAGCTGTCCCAACGCAGCTTATCACTGATTTGTTTTTCCCATTGCAATCCGGTTTTCAAATGATCGACGGTTTCATAGGTTTGATAGGTTTCATTTTGGGGTCGTGCCTGTTTTGGGTTTTCTTCCACCATATCCAGGTTAATGCCCCCGGCATCATAGGCATAGGGACTATGGGTATAGTTGAACTGCCAACGGATTTGGGAACTCTCAGAAAGATCGTGCCAAACCCTGGCGTTGAAAACCTGTTGTTTGTATTGGCTGTGGTTGCGGTAACCTTCAGATTCGGCAAGATTTTGATAAAAAACAGCCTTGGTTTTGTTCTTCTTCAAACCAACTGTGGCGGCCAAATTTCTGGCAGAGTAACTGCCCCCCTGTAGCCGAAGGCGAACAAAATTATCTTCAAAATCTTCCAAAGTATTGATCTGAATCACCCCACCGGAAGCATTGCCGTAAAAAGAAGATGCAGGTCCTCTGAGTACGGTGAGGGATTGGATGAGTCCCAGGGGGAGGTTGTCCAATTGCCCCTGACCATCGGGAGTGGTTTCGGGTATGCCGTCCACGATCAATTGTATGCCTCGGATTCCAAAACCCGATCGCGCGCCAAAACCCCGGATGGAGAGCCGCAGGTCTTGGGCAAAATTCTGAGTGTTTTGAGCATACAGCCCGGGAACCGTGGTAAGATAATCCTGCAAAGAATTTTGGGCTAAGCCCAACTGCGAGGCTTTAAAGCTTCGGTGGCTTATCGCAAAGGGAATGATGCGTTTGGGGGTCTTGATCCTTATGGCATCCAGGGTAATTCCTTTGAGGGAAATTTTTTGTTGTAGGCTGTCTTGGGCTTCAAGACTTAAGGTAATAATGGCTAATAGTCCCAGTAAAATATTGGAGGATTTTTTCATTAGGAAAAGTATTTGAATTTTTTTTGATTCCAAAGATAGTTTGGAATTCTTAATTTAGAGTAATCTTTCAATATGTTAAATTTAAACGACACAGAGGAAATATTAGCCATCCTCATAGCAGTGGCCATTGTATTGGGTTTTGTTTTTTCTACCTACAAGGAAATCCAATCCACCATTGCAGAGGAAAAGGGTAAATTGAGAGAAAAAAAGGAAACCGAAGCCAAGGTTAAAACGCTTATCCAATACCTTGACGCCAAAAAAGAGCTGATCGATGCGGTAAATGAAGTTCAAAAAAAAGAAGGGGATTCCAAAAATTAGTTTAAATTTGTACGTACAATATTTGTAAATACTATTGAATGAAAACCGTGTATCACTCTGCCGAAACCAGAGGCAATGCCAATCATGGGTGGTTGAACGCCAATCACTCGTTTAGTTTCGCCCAATATTATGATCCCGAACGGATGAATTTTGGCGCTCTTAGGGTTTTAAACGACGACACCATTGCACCGGGAATGGGTTTTGGAACCCATCCCCACGACAATATGGAGATCATCACCATTCCTCTGAAGGGGGATCTGGAACACAAAGACAGTATGGGCAATGTGGGCGCCATCAACGAAGGTGAGATACAGGTGATGAGTGCCGGGACGGGAGTATATCATAGCGAATACAACAAAAACCCCGACAAACCCATCAATTTACTTCAGCTTTGGGTAATGCCCAAGACACGCAATGTCGAGCCGCGCTATGATCAAAAGTCCGTCAGGGAATTGAAAAAAAACAATGCCTTTTATCAGGTTTTATCTCCTAATGAAGACGATGATGGCATGTGGATTCATCAGGATGCCTGGTTTCACTTGGGCGATTTTGACCGGGCCACCGAAACAGAATACCAAATCAAAAAAGATGGAAACGGCGTTTATGTTTTTGTCATTGATGGTTCTTTTACCTTAGGAGATCAAGTGCTCAACAAACGCGATGCACTTGGGGTTTGGGAAGCAGACAAAATTTCTTTTGTCGTACAACCCCATTCAAAAGTATTGTTGGTAGAGGTACCCATGTCTTTTTAAAATTTTTTATGAAAAAAAACCCCACAGCAGAAGAGTTGTTAAAAGAGTTGGAAAACCGACTTTCTAACGGTGACTTTAAAGACTCCGTTCACCAAATCAAATTGATGACGACTCATGATATGATTTTGGAAATGATATCGAAATAAACCCGATATTTATATTCTAAACACAACTTATTGTTCAGGCGTGTTACTTTTACTGATCATGAGAAAACCTGCTTCCTTACAAGGAAGTTGATCCCTTTTTTGTCTGTACTTAATCCCATTTTCAGGTCATGGAAATGATTCCCCACCAAGGCATGAGCTTGGAATCTCTCTCGAGGGGTGTCATGGGTATGTTGATTTTGATACTGATTGCCTATGCCTTGAGCAATAACCGCAAGAATATTCCCTGGAAGGTAGTGGGCTTGGGTCTTCTTGCTCAGTTAATCATCGCCATTGGCGTGATCAAAATCTCATGGATCAAAATATTTTTTGAATACATCAGCAGTTTTTTTGTAAAGCTATTGGAATATACGCAAGCGGGAACCCAGATGCTGTTGGGACCGTTTGGTGATGTGGATCAATATGGTTTTATTTTTGTGTTTCAGGCGCTGCCGATCATCATCTTTTTTTCTGCACTGACCTCTTTGCTTTATTATTTTGGCATCATACAAAAGCTGGTTAAAGTATTGGCCTGGGGACTGCAAAAGCTTTTGGGCATTTCGGGATCGGAGAGTTTGGCTGTTGCGGGAAATATTTTTTTGGGACAAACCGAGGCTCCACTTTTAATCAAGGCTTATCTGGAAAAAATGACCCGATCGGAGTTGTTTTTGGTTATGGTGGGAGGTATGGCTACTGTGGCAGGAAGTGTCATGGGCGCCTATATTGGTTTTCTTGGCGGAGATGATCCGGTTGAACGATTGGCTTTTGCCAAAAGCCTTTTGGCGGCATCGGTGATGGCGGCACCGGGAGCAGTGGTCATCGCCAAGATCATCTTTCCTCAAAAAGACAAAATCCCTGAGTTGATCAATGTGTCCTCCGATAGTGTTGGGAATAATCTTCTCAATGCCATTTCCAACGGAACCACTGAAGGGGTAAAAATGGCGGTCAATGTGGGAGCCATGCTGTTGGTTTTTATTGCTTTGATCGCTTTGTTGAATGGTATTTTTTCGGGGATCGGTGATGCCTTAGGGCTAAATCTATGGGTGGCCCAAAATACCCCTTACGATCAGTTTTCGATAGAATTTATTTTAGGTTATTTATTCGCTCCGCTGATGTGGCTCATCGGAGTGGCAGCAGAAGATATGGCCTTGATGGGCCAATTGTTAGGAATAAAAATTGTAGCGAGCGAGTTTGTGGGCTATGTTCAACTGGCCGATCTAAAACAGGCGGACAGTGCTTTGCATTTTGGCTACCAAAAGTCGGTGGCCATGGCAACCTATATGTTGTGTGGTTTTGCCAATTTTGCTTCGATCGGAATACAGATCGGGGGGATCGGCATTCTGGCTCCGGGCCAAAGAAAAAACCTGAGTGAACTGGGGATGAAAGCGATGGTTGGCGGTTCGATAGTCTCGCTGATGTCGGCAAGTATTGCCGGTGCACTTTTGGGCTAGGTTCACATCACCTTGACCTTGACCTTCTTCCAAGTTCGTACCAATAAAACTGCAAAAACAGCAGAGAGCATAGTGATTACGCTCGCTCGGGTATACTCCCCATAGATCCAATACCCAGTTGCAAACATGGCACCGTAGATCATTCCGCAACCCAGCAACATGGCGGTAATTCCGGAAGGAACACTCCACCCCTGACTGTCGTCGGTAATGTTGATGTTTTCTTTTTCTGCCTCATCGATGACTTTTTTCCAACCGGGGCCTCCGGGTTGGATTTTTTGATAAAAAGTTCGGAGTACAGATTTGTCTTCAGCAGGGGTCATATAGGTCACCGTAATCCAGATGGCCGAGGTCACCAATACCACAAAAGGGTATTGGAACCAGGAATCAAAAAGTCCCGATTCGGGTGCGAACAAATAGTAGCCAAGACTGGTGGTTTTGAGTAATATGGATAAAATTCCCGAAGCAAACATGGCGGAGATCTCACTCCAGGCATTGATTCGCCACCAAAACCATCTCAAAATAAAAATAAGACCTGTTCCGGCTCCAAAAGTGAGGAGAATGTCAAAAATTTGTAAGGCACTTTGTAACAACAGTGCCAATATAGCACTAAAGATCATCAGACCAATGGTACATAATCTTCCCACAGCAACCAATCTTTTTTCGGATGCATTGGGATTCATTTGATTTTGATAGAAATCATAGACCAAATAGGAGGAGCCCCAGTTGAGCTGTGTAGAAATGGTACTCATATAGGCGGCGATCAGGGAGGCTAAAACCAAACCAATCAGTCCGGCCGGTAATTTTACGAGCATGGCAGAGTAGGCCAAATCGTGACCCAGTTTATCATCAGCGATATTGGGAAAGGCTTCTTTGATACTGGCCAAATCGGGAAAAACCACCAAAGAGGCCAAAGCGACTAGGATCCATGGCCAGGGGCGTAAGGCATAGTGCATGATGTTGAAAAAGAAAGTAGCTCCAATGGCGTGATTTTCATCTTTGGAGGCCAACATCCGCTGAGCGATGTATCCTCCACCTCCGGGTTCTGCACCGGGGTACCAGGAGCTCCACCATTGCACTGCCAAAGGAATAATCAGCAGTGTGATTAATGCGTCTGCGTTGGAAAAATCAGGAAGAATAGACAATTTATCACTGACGTTTTCGTGGTTCAAAAGGGCAGTCATTCCACCCACTTCGGGAAGATTGACCAGGTAGTAGGCTGCACCAATAGATCCCGCCATGGCCACCACAAACAATAAAAGGTCGGTATAAAGCACCCCTCTAAAGCCTCCCAGTGTACTGAAAGCAACCGTTACCAAACCTGCACTTACTACGGTTTGCCATGGCTCCAAGCCCAGCATGATCCCACCAATTTTGATGGCCGCTAGGGTTACGGACGACATGGTGATCACGTTGAAGAGAACCCCCAAATAGAGCGCTCTGAATTTTCGAAGGAAGCCTGCAGGCTCGCCACCGTAGCGGAATTCATAAAATTCAATATCTGTTTTTACGTTTGACTTACGCCATAATTTTGCGTAAACAAACACGGTGAGCAAGCCTGTGATGAGAAAAGCCCACCAAACCCAGTTTCCGGAAACACCATTGTTTCGGACAATATCCGTAACCAAATTGGGTGTATCGGTTGAAAAGGTTGTCGCCACCATAGATACCCCCAACAACCACCAAGGCATATTTCGCCCGGAAAGAAAAAATTCACTGCTGGAAGATCCCGCTCTTTTGGAAACCCAAATCCCTATAAAAAGGGAGATTGAAAAAAAACTGATGATGATTGCCCAATCTATTCCTACTAAATCCATTGTCTCTTTTTTTAATACCCCAAAATAACCATTAATCTATAAACCTGATAAAATATTGTTAAACAATCACACTGTTCTGTATTTTTAAATAGGTTTGTATAAAAAAATTGTTTGTAATGCGTTCGAAATGTTATTTTGATGCGTGGCTGATATCCCCCTTTGTATCCATTTGGCTTGGGTTGATGTTAGGTTTTCAGTTTACTTTTGCACAAGTTGAGAATAACAATCCCTCTTTCCGTTTTCCCACCAACAATAGTGATGATTCCAATTCGCTTTTCCGGCCTCCACCGGAAGAAAGTCCTTATCTAAAAGGAGATTTTTTGGAAAAACCCCTGGACATGACCGATCCCAAGCTGGATGATGATGGCGCCAAAATAAATATGGAAGAGCAGGAGAAATTTCTGAACCCCGGTGACATTTATCTGTCAAAACTCAAAGGCAAAGGGGTCGAAGCGGGGAAAGACCCCAAAAAATTCAGAACCAACCAATACATGGGGGATTATAGAATGGAGGGCAATCAAGCCCGTATCATTTTTAGAGACCACGAGTATCCCGATGGAGATCGTGTAAGAATTCTCCACAACGATATGGTTATTCAACCCAATGTATTGTTGGTGGAACGTTTTGTTGGTTTGACCGTAGAACTGGTTCCCGGTTTTAATAAGATTGATTTTGTAGCACTCAATCAAGGCACTTCGGGTCCCAACACGGCCGAGGTCAGGGTCTATGACGAAAATGGTGAGATGACTGCCGCCAATCAGTGGAATCTTGCTACAGGAGTAAAAGCAACCTATATTCTGATCAAGGAATAAGATTATTTTTTGAGGTGAAGCAACAGTCCAATCAAAAAAAGTCCAATCCCTCCATAGAGGTAGGGCGTGTCAAAATAAGATAATTTGGAATACATCAGATAAACTACATAAAAGCAGACAAGGGAAAGAATAATCAGTAAAATTTTTAGAAGCTTTCTGAACATTTCCTTAAATTATCTCTACAAATTAAAAGAATTTATGGAATTGATTAAGTTATATTTAATGGGATTGGTGGTTTTGGTATTGGCCATATTGGCTAATTTTTTGGCCGCTCAATTGGGTCTCAAAACCTGGTACGACTTTCTCAACCAATGGGGTGCTGGAAATGCTCTAAATTTTAAAGACGGGCTGTGGCTGTTTGTCCTGTATCCTTTGATATTGGGGTGTAGTCTCTTGATCGGAAATATGCTATGGAAAAGTGTTTTCTGATGAATAATTTAATCCAGTCTGTCAGAAAGCTCATCGTTTTTGGATTTATCGGCCATAAGCAATAAACCTAGAACACCGATAAGCCCAAAAAGAAAACCAATGATGAACCCAAAGCGTTGAGTTCTCCCCTTTTTTTCGGCAATGTAGCCTCCCAAGGCACCTGTTGCGACCCCAAGGGCCAAAGTGAGCAAGAAAAAAGAATTGGTC
Organism: Flavobacteriaceae bacterium; assembly: GCA_041254175.1. Lineage (GTDB taxonomy): Bacteria > Bacteroidota > Bacteroidia > Flavobacteriales > Flavobacteriaceae > UBA8316. The sequence goes on from JBESZM010000020.1 coordinate 8,743, forward strand.
ATGTTGTTCTAGCAAATAATTTTTTTTGGGTCAAAAGGACCAAAGTGTAAATCAATACGCCTACCGGACCCAACATAAAAGTACAGAGTAATGGCAATATCATCCAAAGGTGATTTACTTTTTTTTCCTGGCTGTTTTTGAGCATCCAACACCCCACCCAAAAATCAAAGGCCAAATAGTGCAGCCATCCAGCAGCCACTCCCCGAGGTTCGGCATTTTGAAACATTTCGGTCAAACTGCTGAGGGAGGAAAAATCGGCAGAGAAGGTTCCCCTGGTGGTACTCAAAAAATAAACATAACCTATAGCAATGGCCAAAGGCACCCACGGAAAAGCGATGATTCTTTGGGTGAAACCCTTCTTTGGGAATACCAAAAGGAGTATCCAAAAAAGCAAAATCCCCGAATTGAAAAGGTTAAAAATAGTTTCGTACATCATATTCTTAATCCAAAAATAAAACCATTTTTTTAGATGGCTTCCCTATCTTCGGGTTTTATTTATGAGGATATTCAAAGACATTCACGGCCATCGATTAGACCCCATTCAGCATACACTGAATATTCTCAAAGAATACCCCAACGTACAAATCCACATCGGGTCTGATTCTCAAAATGTAGGTAAATCCACAAAGTATGCAACGGTGATTGCCTATCGTTTTGGAAGCAGAGGGGTTCACTACATTCTGAGTAAAAAGCAGGAAGTATTGATTACGGATATGTGGACCCGATTGTGGCAGGAGGCAGAAATGAGTATTGATGTAGCGGAATGGCTCACCCACCAGGTGAGTGTAAGGGTTGAAATTGATATGGATTATAACAGCGATGAAAGTTTTAAGTCAAACAAATTGATCTCGGCCACCAAAGGTTGGGCCAATTCTTTGGGCTATAAAGTGAATGTAAAGCCGGACAATCAGATCGCAACCCGAGCGGCGGATTATCACTGCAAATAGTTTACAACCAATCCCGGACTATTTTTTCTACCCCAAATCGAACAACATCGGTAACGGGAATTTTCAACTCACTTTCCAAATGGGCAATGTGCTGTTGAGCTTCTTTTTCTGATAATTTAACCGTGTTCAGAGCAATCCCCATCACCTTGGGGTTACCATAGGTCCCGGCTACAGAAGCCACTGCTTCATTCAAGGCAATAAAATCGCGAAGATGAGGGATTTTGATGGATTCGGGATGTCTCAAAGTGGTCTTATCGGCCCGATGGCACAAGATCATATGGGTGGGGCAACTCCCCCGCATCAGGGGAAGGGTTGCGGTACTGCCGGGATGTAATAAAGAGCCTTGTCCTTCTACAACTATCAGGGAGCAGTCACTGTGATTTACTACCATTTGTTCCACTGCCCCACAGGCATGATCTACTTTGAGGGCATCGAGAGGAATACCACTTCCCATCAGCGTAATTCCAATTTGTCCGGTAGCGACAAAAGCAGTATTGATTTGCTTGTCCAAAGCCCAGCGGTATATTTCCAAACCGGCGGTCATTTTGCCGCAGGCCATATCTGTTCCAATCATCAGCAGGCGTTTGTTGTTCAATTGTGCCGCCCGACCGGACGCAATTTCGGGGGTAAATTGGGGGACCCTGACATCCCAAATCCATTGAGTGGGGTTTTGGATGCAGTCGGCAAATCGATGGGCAAGCTGATCGTGAAGACCATTGATGATACATAGTCCCCGGCCCAAAGCTTCTTTAATCAGGGGAAGCCATGTGTCGGGAATTTTTCCACCGGAAGGCGCAATGCCCAGCACCAGTACTTCGGCCCCTTGATCAATGACTTGATCTAGTTTTTCAAAAATGGGGATGTCTCTGTCAATGGGGTGTTCTTTGTTGATGTTGCTCCCCGCGTGTTGGGAGTCGATGATCCCTACAATGGGATTTTGGAGATAGCGCACTACACCCAATCCCATTTTACCGTAGTCACTGTGAATATAGCCTTCCATGTAGAGGGCTACTTTTTGATGGGGTTTAAGCATGGTATTGGGGTTTTAGGATTCCTCCATGTCCGGGGACAAAATCAGGAAGGGTGACACCGTCTACCAATTGGACCCCTGTAGCCGGGTCGGGTGCCAAATTGTATTGAGAGTCCAGGTCTATATGGTCGATCCCTCCGGAGAGTGCTGCCGCAGCAGCTATGGAAACCGAAGATTCACTCATACAACCGATCATGGTTTTGAGTTGATGTTTTTTTGCCATTTTGATAATCTCTAGGGCCTCTGTGATCCCCCCACATTTCATCAATTTCATGTTTACACCATCGATGTGATCGGCCCATTTGCCAACGTCTTCGGCATATCTACAAGATTCGTCAATGTAGATGGGTAGCGGACGATTGGGGTAAAGGTATTGAAGCTCGGACTCTTGCCCTTCTTCCAAGGGTTGTTCGATGTATTCGACGCCCCTGTCCGCCAACCATTTCATCATATAAATGGCCTCTTGAGTGGACCAGCCCCCATTGGCATCCACTCTGATTTTGAGTTGATGTTTTTGGGTACTTTCAAGTACTTGTTCGAACATTTGTTGATCGGCTTCGATCCCCTGAGGAGCGCCGAGTTTTATTTTTAGGGCTTTTGCAGAAGAGTTGTGGAGCATCCGTTGAATTCTTTCATTGACCTGATCGGCAGGAATGATCCCCAAGGTAAGGGAAGTGGGAACGGAGGGTCGGGGCAAATGGAGTAATTGATGTAAAGGCAATTGGGCTTTTTTGGCTTTCCAATCCCAGAGGGCCATGTCCAAAGCTGCATAGGCACAGGGAGCGATCCCCATTTGTTTGGCCCTTTGGTTGAGTTCTTCGATGGTGTTGGATTCGATCCCTTGCTCCAGAAAGGCAGTAAGCTGTTCTTTCATTTCCTCTACCGTCTCGGCTTTTTCATTTTTACCGGGAGCGGCTTCCCCCCAACCTATCAATCCCTCTTTTTCATAAGACAAAAACAGGTTATGGGAATCTCCTCTAACCCCCCGGCTGATGGCCAAGGGAAATCTTTTTTTGAGCAATACTTTATGATATTTTATACGCATGTTCAAGTCTTAGGGTTGAAGCGAAAGAGTTTTGGATGACTGTTGATCAAGACGAGCATGAACAGTATCCCAAGTCCATTGGCCAAGGCATCCCAAAAATTTCCATCGCGATCGTGCGTAAAAAAATGTTGGCTCAACTCAATAAGCAACCCGAAAATTAGAGCAACCATAGCGCTAATGATCAAAGGGTTTTGTATGATAATTTCTTGAGAGAAAGTCTTACATAAACCCAAACTCAGCAGGGCGTAAAATACAAAATGTCCCAGTTTGTCTTGGTTTTTAAACCAAGGTTCAACATTATCCTCACTCAGAGGATTGAAAAAACTCAAGTAAACGATTAATCCCGCCCAAATAATTGAAAGAATCAACCAAAAGTAACTATTCATTAAAAGACCACAACTGTGAGATTATCTTTTCAAATATATAAAACCTTTTAATGCCGGCTGACCATTACCCAGATCTAAAATATAAAAATACGTTCCCTCAGGTAAGTTTTGTTCATTTGCGTTGGAATAGGAGGCTCTCAACTCTCCGTTCCAATCGTTTTTATACGGCGCCTCTTTGAGAACAAGGGTTTCCCAACGGGAGTATATTCTCAGTCGGTGTTCAGGGAATTGTCCCAACCCCTCAATGATCCAGTTTTCATTTACCCCGTCATTGTCGGGTGAAAAGGCGTTGGGTATAAATAGGGGTTGGTAAATGAGAAGGGTTTCTTGGGAGAAATTTGAGGGGTCACAGGGATAGTTTTTTGAGCTTATTGCGGCTCTGATTTTAGAATCAACCAGTGATTCTTGCGGGTTGAGCAAAACCAAATTTTTGGAATTCACCCCTGAGAAGGCTTCAGAGGTCTCCAAATCTTCCCAGTCGGTCGCAAGAGGTTTCAAAATCTGCCATTGTATGTCGAACATTTCACTGTCGATTAGTTCGATGGTCAAAAGCGTTTCTTGATTGGGAATCACTGCCACAGATTCGGGATTTTGGAGGTTCAGGGTTGGGTTTTTAGGCAATTCCAAATAGTCGTATTGACCCGAATTGTCAAGGTCTAGCGGTGTGGTATATCCAATGGCCGAAATGACCCTTCCTTGGGTATCGACCTCCACGGGACTGATTCCCAAAATTCCATCTTGATCCGGATCTTCAAATCCAGCTTCTAAGGTATCGTAACAACCGTCGCCATCACTGTCCAAATCACTGCTGTTGGCAATTCCGTCTGAGTCAAAATCCTCTTGTGTTTCTTCAGCGTCCAAAATACCGTCGTTGTCATCATCCAGATCAATATCATCCCGCACACCATCTTGATCGCAATCCCGAGCCGCGGTAACGATGAGGGTGATACTGGCATCCAGAAAATCACAATTATCGTAGGGCTCGGTTTGATCTATGACTTCTTGAACATTGGTAACTCCGTCCCCATCGATGTCGGGATCGCAAAGATCGCCAATACCATCCCCGTCCAAATCTTCTTGCTCAGGATTAAAATCGAGAGGACAATTGTCATACCTCTCATGAAGACCATCATTGTCAAAGTCCACATCATTGTCTTGATTGGTAAGATCAAGGGTGATGTAATCGGCGGTTAAATAATCGGTATCGGGGGTTGAAGGATCAACAGAGATCAATACGCTGGTGGATATATCACCATCGAAAAGGTAATCGTCTACTCCCATAAGGGTGATGGTTTGCGGCTGATCCCAGTTTTGGGGGGAAAAGGTCAAAAAGGCTTTGTTGAGCCCTACCTCGGAGGGGTCGGGAATTGTAAAACTAATGATGACATCGGCATTGGGTTGGGCATTCAATTTTATGGATAGAATTGTTGAAGTTGCCGATTCACTCAGGGGGGATAGAAGTTTGTAGGAGGTAGTGACGGTTCCGGATTCTGCGGGAGTCATCGGGGCAACTGCTCCACTGAGGAGAATTCCGGGAAAATCATTGTCTAAATTGACCAAAATCAAATCGGCTACCGAATCGGCATTCAATTGGTCATAGGCCGTATCGGCTGACTGTGGATCTCCCGTTACAAAATTCACCTCCTGACTTCCGTCCAACAAAAAGTCATCCAAACCGTAAAGGGTGAGTACATTTGATGCCGGATCGTCCCAATATTCATTTTCAATGATAATCTCGGTTTCCACCAAAGCCATTTCATCGACATTATCCTGCAGCGCCACAGGTAAAGTGACGTCTTGGTCGTTCATGGGTTTGGTGTTGAGGGAAAAAGCGATCTTAAGTTGGTTTCCATTTTCATCGGTTTGATTATCGTCTTCCAACAAATAGAGTGTAATTCCTGCAAAATCATTGTCCTGATTGATCATCGCTACTGCAACTATGCTGGCAGGAATGATGTTACCGAAAAAAGGATCTGTGCTGGAAATGGCATTGATAAAAATATTGTAATTGATGGCCCCATCGTTGATGGGAATGAGGTCGTCAACTCCGTTGACTGTAATGACTTGTGGCTGATCCCAATTGGTGGGAGAAAAAATGATGGTGGAACTCGATAGGGCTCCTTCGTTGATGTTGGAACTTGCCCAGCTCAGTTGAACCGGTGCCGAAGGGGTAGCACTGAGGCGCACTGAAAAGCTTGCCAATGATCCATCTTCTCCACTGAGCTGATCTATGGGGTCTATAATGATTTGTGCCAGGTCATTATCGATATTGATCAAATCGAGCTGCTGGGAAGGTTCCATTAAAAAACTGGAATCAGAACTGCCATCAACCGAAACCGTAATTTGGGTTAACTGATCTCCATCGATAATGGTATCATCTACCCCCACTACTACAACTGTTTGAGGGGTATTCCAATTTGAAGGGGTAAAGTGCAGTTGTTGGAAGTTGGAATCGACCGCTATCTCACCCGTATCACTGGAGGCAACATTCAAAAAGACATCGCTGTTAGGTTCTATGTCCAAAACGACCGTAAAACTTCCTATATTTTCATTTTCACTCAGATTGTTTGAAATGGCTCCAAGACTAAATCCCACCTGATCATTATCCAAATTTCTAAAGGTCAAATCTGCTACATCAAACTCATTCAGGGCGTCATAAACCCCGTCGGCAGAAGTGGGGTCTGAAGTTTCCAAAACCAAAGGGATGTCTCCATCGATCAGAGCATCGTCCAGACCTGTTAGTGTAATTTGATTGTTGAAGGGTTTATTCCAGTCGGCATTGGCAATGATCATTGTCGAAGCCGATAGGGATACTTCATCAGCGTCTCCCAAAATTGCTAATCCAAAGCTTACATCTGCTCCTCCCGAGGGTTGTGAAAGCAAGTTGAACTGAACGTCGAATGAAGTACCATTTTCATCCGTTACCGCCGATCCGCCCACTACAGTCAATTCAATTCCGGGTGCAGTATTGTCTTGATTGATCAAATCTATATCGGCCACTGTGCTGCCATCCAACGCATTGTAGTTGGCATCGGTTGAACTCACATTGGCCGTGATGATCTGGTAAGAGATGTTACCATCTTTGACAGGAACGGGATCTGGCAGTCCGGTCACCAAGATGGTTTGTGGAGTGTCCCAATTGGTAGGGTTAAACTCTAGATTGGTTACCCCCAACTGCCCTTCGGTGAGGTCACTTGATGACAAATCAAGCGTAACAATCCCGGAAGGTTTTGACAAAAGCTTAATGGTGAAAGAGGCTTCATCACCGTCCTCGTCAGTGATGTTGTCTAAAACAACAATTTCAAAACCCGGTGAATCTACGTCCAATACCGTCAGGGTAACGGTTTTTGTCTCCGCATTGGTGTAGCAGTTTTGGGTCAATCCGACATTGACTGAAACCGTAGGAAAAATGGTTTGATCTCCATCCAAAATAGCATCTGTTTTTGGCGTGATGTCTACGGATTGCGGCACATTCCAATCGACCGGCGTAAAGGTGACCTGAGTAGGGGAAACTATGGCCTCGGTAGTGTCGGGATTGGAAATGTCCAATACCACATCGGAAGTGGGTGCCTCTTGCAGTGTAATGTTAAATGAAGAGGGAGAATCCGTCTCACTCAAAGCAAATACCGCAGGGACTATACTAAAGACTTTTGGGGGTTCCATGGTGAGCAGAGCTGTAGAGGAAATAGCAGGGTCGCAGAGATAATCTCCTTTGGCCACAGTAACACGATAGGAGGTGTTGTCTAGGGTATTGTCGGCAGGAGTTACACTCATAACAGAGGAACTGGTGTTACTGTATGTTCCATCTTCACTTAAGTCAACCCAATCGGTGCCATCAAATATTTGCCATTGGAAAACGGGTTGTGAGAGGTCGGACTGTACTTCAAAATTCGCAGTATCCCCCAAACAAATACCTTGTGGATTGGGGTGTGTAATGATGTTGGCTGGTAAAGCCGCACTCCCGACTTCTTGAAAATCGTATACTCCGGTCAGATCACCATCCCTGGGAACAACATAGCCGTCATAGCCAGCTACCAGTCCCTGTGAACTTACCGTAACAGGCGAAGCTCCCAAAATACCATCAGCTACAGGATCGCTGTCTGTAAAACCGGCCTCAATCACATCTGAGCAACCGTCCCCATCACTGTCGAGATCATAGGTGTCGGGAGTTCCATCTCCATCGGTATCCAAGTCGTTTTGATGCAAATGCAAGTCCCATTTCAAAACAGAGGTACTGGTGGTACTGTTATTGATGTGGGTCAACTTAAGGTTTTGCAAGTTTTGCCCTATGAACGAAAAAGTGGGTGAGGTCGTCACCGAAGGATTAAACCTGAAGCGTATTTCGTTGGAGGAGTACAAGGTCAGACCCGATTCGTAAATATTGTCGTAATTGGTGTCCACCAAAAGATCATTGTTTGGATTCAGTAGGGAAATACTCTGGCTGGCAATGCCAGTAGATATAATAAATCCTTCACCATCGGAAAAAGAATGATTTGCGCTGAGACTGTGGATGAATTTAAAATTGACTTGATCGTTGAAGTTCCATTCCATTTCATTTTGCTTTCCTCCACTGGCCAGGGTAGAGGTTATTTCTCCTATGGCAGTTTGAACAATAGAACTGTCGGAGGCTTCCACACTGGAAACCGTATATGCTCCTGCAGTAGTTATGGTTGCTGTTTGAACGATCAAAGGGTTGTTGAGATCGGCAATATCCAATTGATAATCGTCCAGAGATTCATCGGTATTGAGTATTCCGTCATTGTCCAAATCCAAATCGATATTGTCATTGATGCCATCCCCATCAAAATCGGGAGGACAGTTACTGACCACTGAGGGTTCTGAATAAGCAATGGTTGTGACACCATCACAGGTAATTTGGGCTTCGACTTTGTATAAACCCGGGTTTGAAGGGGTGTATGGATTTACACTGACTCCCAAATCAACATAACCCGTTCCATCGTCATAGAGCCACTTATAGCTATCATAGGCTTCTATTGCTGAAGCTCTTAACTGTACATTGGGCAAACATTTTTCCCCACTTAGAACGGGAGACTCAAGGACTGTTTCGGGAGCTGAAATAAAACCAGAGTAAAAACCTCCTGAAGTTGCCGCACCACTTTGGTTGTAATATGCACAATAGAGTTCATCGGTGGAATTAATAGAAACGTTTCCCTTTAGATCTTCAATAATATAAGCTTTGTAGCTGGCTCCGGCTACCGTCTCTGGACCTGTAACGCTAACGCCGCCATCAAAACTTGAATCGTCCAAAGACCTATCGGTATTTGCGTCATCTGAGAAGGTAACAGATGCCGTTTGGTTGGTCACCACGGTGACATATCCGGGGAAATCGGCTGTTCCAATTTTGTCAATAAAGGGAATGTTATTTACTTCTCCCTGACTTTGACAGGACAGGGGTGGAACAAAAAACATTCCTTGGTTGGCCTCACTGGTTGTTCCACCAATACCTTGCCATGCAAAGGTGTTTTTTGATGTGCTTACAAAGAGTGTTCTGTTGGATCCTGAGCTCTGGAAAGCTGCCCCCTCAATAAGGTAATAGTCTCCTGCCGAAGCCAGTGTGGCTATGGGGGTTGCCCCTCCATCAACAAAAATGTCTGTGTTGTCTTGGTGGGCAACAATGAGCATGTTCTCCCATCCATCGGATCCACTCCCCTTTACAAATACATATTCACTTCCAATTTTGTCGGCGCCTACGATTTGATCGATTCCGTAATCTCTTCCCGATCCGGTATGAAAACTCCCATTGGCTGAACCGCTATTGACCACAATGGGTTTGTCGGATTCGATCAAAACACCAATCAATCCATCTCTGTTGGCAACTGCATTTTCGGCTTCGGCAGATATTAGATAAGTTTCTCCCTTGTCCAGGGTAAAGGTTTTTGAAAAAGTTCCAGTGCCACTGGGCGATGCAATACCGGCCAAATCCAGTGCCTTGTCCAAATGATCAACTACAACTTGAGTATTGTCCTCGGTAGCCATCATGGAAACAAAGTTTAAATAATTGGCACTGTTGGTATTTCCTCCCGGATTTTGGCTGGTATAGGTTCCGGATCTGAAAGAAGTTCCCAATGCAGATAAACCTTTACTTACCAATGCCCCTGCTTGAGCAGGTGTAGAATCACCAATATTACTTGCTCTCAATCTCACCGCCACGTATACGGGCGAATCGGCCGTAATGATATATCCTTTATCGTCGATAACCCTGCCCCCATAAAATTGAGAATTTACGATCGCAAAGTTGGTCGGCCCAGAGCCGATACCATGAACATCGGGAAAAGAATTGGATACAACATCGGAAATAATACCTGCCGATCCAGCACCGATGGGGGTGATTGAGTAATGAACATCTTTGTCCGAGGGGGTAGAAATGTAGATGTGCTGGTCGAGTGGATAAGCATTGGAGTTGGTGGGTGCTCCGTGGGCTGCTATAGGTGGAATATAGTGCACTTTACTGAGCTGTGCAAACAGACTTTGCCCCACCAACAGCCCGAAAAAGAAAAACAACTTCCTAAGAATTACAACCCTCATATTATTTTTTTACCAGTTCTAAACAAGCAGGGGCTGAGCACTAAAATTACTGATTTAAATCGCAATTGAAAACTAACAAGCTTTTAAACTAACTTTTGATTGAAGTCAATTCAAATTCATTTTAATTATTTAATATATTTATTGATGTGAAACGGATCTCCTATTGTTTTCTTACTTTTTTATTACTTTTTTGTATTCCTTTTATACTCCAAGGACAACAAGAGGTAACTTTTTCACAATACATGTTCAATCATCAAAGCCTAAATCCTGCCTATACAGGATCGAAAGATTATACCCAATTTGTAATCCTCCACAGAACCCAATGGATGAATTTTCCGGGTGCTCCAGAATCCCAAGCTTTTACTTTTAACCATAAGATGGGTTCCAAGAATTTTGGTTTTGGACTCTCAGGAATTAACGATAAAATTGGACCGATAAGCAGTAGTCGTGTAGCCATTGACTTGGCCTATCACCTTTCCATTAATGATGCCTATTTGGCCATTGGCATCAAAACAGGTTTTACCAACTTTAATTTTGACGAAAACGTGCTTCAAACCACAACGCCCAATGATGTGGCTTTTACTTTTGACGATGAGGGAAAGTTTTTACCCAATATTGGTTTTGGCATCTACTATCACGGTCCACGATGGTATGCGGGATTTTCTGTACCTTGGTTTATTGAGAACGAAAGTTTTAACATTCAAAGGCATTACTATGGCATACTGGGAGGATTACTGAGGATCTCTGACAGTTTTGAAGCAAAGCCCAGTGTGCTGGTGAAACATACCGAAGGTTCTGCTTTTGCCTACGACTTGAGTGTCCTATTGTTGTATAAAACACTTTTTTGGATCGGCCCGCAAGCAAGATCTACCCTCGAAAAAGGGGTTCCAAGTAATGAGTTTGGTGGTGGCTTTGGTGTCATTGCAGGGGTTAATCTCAACAAAAGCATATCCGTAGGATACTCCTACAACACCTCCGCATTGGGGAATTTAATCAGCACCAATCACGCCACCCACGAAATCATGTTGCGGTTTGATTTGATCCCAGCTTTAAAAACCATGCTTCGTTCACCCAGAATATTCTAATGATGAAAACTAAGTTACTGCTTTTCGGATTGCTTATTTGTCACGGGATACTGGCACAGAATACTGCCGAAAACAGTCGTATACTGGAATGGGCAGATTATTACTTTATGAATGAAGACTATGAGAAGGCACTGTCGCACTATTCAAAAGTTGGGGAATCCATTCCCCTGGGTTCGAGGAGAAATTTTTCCAAGGTCTATGCCCAAATGGGACAAGTTCAAAAAGCAGCCCAGATCCTCAGGCCTTTGGTGGACTCCGATTCTGCCCTAGTAAAAGATTACTACTATTTTGCTTCTTATCTAACGAACAATGATAAGTTGAGAGATGAATACAGACGAAAGGCCATTCTTTTGCCCATAGCGGAATCCCTCCAAATGCTAAAAGACAGCCTCACCGCTTCCTACGAATTACTGCCTTTATCACTCAACACAGCGGGTTCCGAATTCGGAGCACATTTGATTCAAAAAAATAATTCTAATCTCATAGTATACAGTAAGAAACAATCTTCAGAATATACCAAAGGTTTAAACAAGAAAATCCTTTCAAACACCCCGATTTACAACCTTTACCAGGCAGACTGGGATTCCGAAACTCTTCAAGGCCAATCCCCGGAGGCTTTTCCGTTGGGGCTGAACTCCGTATTTCAGGAGGGTCCTTCGAGTTGGGATGCCAGCAAAGAGATCCTCTATTTGACCCGAAGTGCCCAAAGCACCCGAAAGCAAAAAACGATACAGCTCGATCTCTACAGCTGGACTTTTAACGATGCTCAAAAACAAATTCCGCAACCTCTTCCCATCAATATTGAGGGATACGCGACCATTCACCCTGCCGTAAGTTCAGAGAATCAAAGGTTGTATTTTGCCAGTGATCGGCCCGGTGGTTTTGGGGGTATGGATTTGTATTATGTCGATCTACTGGACAATGAAACTTTCGGTTCGGTCGTCAATCTGGGACCGGATATCAATACTGCAGGGGATGAAATTTTTCCATTTGTCCACCAAACGGATTATCTTTTTTTCAGCCAAAAAACCAATGATGGAAGTTTGTCTCCCAAATTGGCCATCAATACCGTTGATGTTCGATGGCATGTAATGGAATTGCCTTCCCCCTTCGAGAGTGATGGGGATGATTTTTCCTTTTGGTTCGACGCCCAACTCGAATACGGTATGTTGAGTTCTGATCGCAATACCGGAAAAGGAGAAGATGACCTTTATGCATTTAAATTTACCCCAAAAATGATGGGTATGGAAGATCGGTATTCCTACAATCCCATCGATACGCTGATCGTATCACAAGAGGGAATCCTAAAAAACGACAACGCACAAATGATGAGGGGTGATCCTCTAACTGCCCTATTTTCCAAAGAAGCCGAACTGGTCGAGGATGTGCATCACGGAACACTGAAACTCAACCGCAACGGTTCATTTCTATATAAAAATGAGGTCCCTTTACAAATCAAAGACTCCTTTACCTATGCCGTAAAAAGCAAATACGGTAAATCCCCTGCGATAAAGGTACTGCTGGAACGTTCTGAGGTCGCCCCGGAAAAATTGCCTCAAGCAATCAGAAAAACCTTTTTGCCAATTTTTTACGAGTTTGACAAATCCAATTTATTGGTGGACTATAAAGACCGCGTTGAGGCTGTGGTTGCGGCCATGAAGGCCCAGCCCGAAATGATTGTAGAGCTAAGTTCCTATACCGATTGTCGGGGCAACAAAGATTACAACCTAAGGCTCTCTCAACAAAGGAATCAAACCATCATTGACTATGTGAGTGAACGGATCGGAAACAAGGAACGAATTTTTGGAAAAGCTTATGGCGAAAACGCCGCAGAAGAAAACAACACCCTTGATTATTTGATTGTTGGTGGTTCCTTTGGAAACATGAGCAATGCCCTCAATCAACAAAAAGTGTTCGTAGGACTTGGATATGCTGCCGAGATCAGAAAGACTGCTTCAAATCAACACCAAGTAATTGTCGATCAGGCCAATACCTATGCCGAAGCTCAAGAAATGATGGGCAGACTGAACGAACAGGGACATCAGGTATGGATCAATCAATGTAATTGCTGTAGGCTGACTGAAGAAGAGCATTTACAAAACAGGAGAACCGACTTTAAAATCATCCGGCTCTAAGTCATCGTATCCCAAACAGATAGAAAACAAAAAACCTCTTACCATATTCAGTAGGAGGTTCTTCGAATTGATTTACGATTACTTGTTATTCGAAAGTAACAAAAATTATTGTACTTCCAAAAGTTTTTCCCTTTTACTTTTGTAGTCATTTTGGTTTTCCAGGATGGTTTCCTCCGGAGTGAAGGTTTCATACCGCTTGAACCAATCCTTTGAAAGCGGATGAAATTCCTGGTCTAAATTGCGCTTACTCCAATAAATCATCTCATACAAAATGGGAAAAAGATCAATTCCTCGATCTGTCAAATAGTATAATTTTACTTTTTTGTCGCTTTTGGACAAGACGTGTTGGGCAATCCCTGAGCGCTCCAAAAGCTGAAGTCTGCTGGTGAGTACACTGGTAGAAATCTTTTCGGGGGACGCTAAGAATTCACCGAATGATTTTTTACCATTAAATATATCTCTTACAACCACCAGAGACCACTTGTCTCCCAGAATGTCTAGAGCGTTGACCAATGGACAACTTGATCTGTTATTTTTGATAATAAATTATTTTTCGAATTATAAAACCTGTGTGTTTGATGTTCTTAAGTCAATTGGGGGTTATCTTAAAATTTGATCTGCTTAATTGGGGTCTCATAAGGTAAAGATCAAAACACCATTCCCAATTAAGTAACCATTTAAATATGATTTGAAGTCGCAATTTACGAATTGATTTTTAAAAGATGTCATGAAGACTTTAAGTTTTACAAGTAGGGATTTAGATGCTTTTTTAAAACTTTATACCCATGCTTATTAAGATGGAGTCCGTCTTGAAGTAGAAAGTGCCGGTTTACCGTTTTGCCTTCCATAAGGGCATCAAAAAAATCAATTTGTTCAAGAAAAGCTGTGTTTTTGGCCAAAACAGCCATTTGCCTGTTGATCTCCATGATTTTTTCCATTTGATCTGCCCGTTCTAATGAAGGCTTAATGCTGAGGTTTACAATCGTAGTAGTGGGATATTTGCGATGGATTTTTTCGATCAGTATTTTGATTTTTTCGACAATCTTTGCCGCTGTCCATCCCAAACTCAAATCATTGCCTCCCAAGTATAAAACAATTGCCTTGGGTGCCCCGAAAGTGAACAAACGTTCAAAATGCTGGGAAAGTGAACTGATAAAAGCACCTCCAAATCCCAGATTTAGGGTATTGGCTTGGGGAAAATCCTTTTCAAGGCTCTTCCACAAGCGTATGGTTGAGCTGCCGTAAAAAACCACCAAATCGTCTTGTGATTTTATATCTTTTATCTGTTTTTCCAGTTGCGTAATTTCAGATTCAAACCCCTTTTGCTCGGCCAGCAAAACACTGACCCATTTTTTGTATTGCTGATTGAGGCTTGCCACGACCTGGGGAAGCTCGGGGTCGTTTTTATTGGTAATTCCCCTATCACTCATTCTAAAGGGTGGTTTGATCTCACATTTGAAAGTATCCTGAGAGGCCAGGTTGTCAAAATTGGCCATTACCAGCGGGACAATCAAAGGCTGAGGGTCCATACAACAAGCCAATCTAAATATGCCGTGTCTAAAAATACCGGGAGAATCCCCTGTTCTGTAGGAGTTGCCCTCGGGACTGAAGACCAGTCCGGATCCTTGTCTTAGATGTTTTATGGCCTCGGGATAAAAGGCTTTGTTGACCGATCTGATTTTGTCCGGGTCCAGCCCCTGCGGGAGAAATTTATTGGCATACACCCTGATGTATTTTAATCGCTCGTAATAGGTTCTGTGGTTGTCTTCCTCCGGAAGCGAATGACGTACTACCCGGATGCCTGAATCCTTGTAGTATTTGTCCAAAATCATACTGCTGATGAAGTGACTGTCCAAAGTGATCTGAAATCCCTCGTCTTCAGTATAATAAGAATGATTGTTCAGGTGGTTGTAAATGAAAATGGAATTTTTTTGGTAAGGCAAATACTCAGATCCTTTGATTTGGATGTCGGTGAGTGAAAAAGCTTCGCGGATGCGTTCTGTACAAAGTTGCCGGGCCGCCGAAGGAGGCAGGGATAAGGGTGCCTTAGAAACAGATTGGTAGACCCGCTTTAGGGCCGATAGAAATTTTTTGTCTTGTTCCTTGACCTCCATATTGTTATATCCTTGGGAACAAAAATAAAAAGTGAAAAAAAAGAACTTATTAAAACTCCGAATTCATAACAAAGAATAATGTTTTCCCTAAAAAGAGCTTCTAAAAATTATCAATTAATCAATTTAAGGTCTACAGATTGTAAAAAGTTTTAAAATTATACTCGAGTTTTGTAGCTTTAAAGATATAATTATATTCAAAATGAAAAAATTAACTCTCACCACTGTAATGGCCTTGGTCATTGTTTCTTGTACATCTCCAAAAACATCTTCAAAAGCAATAGGCTTGGCCGGCGTTTGGGATCGGATAGGAACCGTTAACTATGAAGATGGAAAACCAAAAGACACCTTCGCATTTGATGACAAGTTCAAACAGGTAAAGGTTTACTCCGCCGAATACTTTATGTTTGTCTCCAATGGA
>JBESZM010000021.1:0-32212 GCA_041254175.1 Flavobacteriaceae bacterium
ATTCAAATGATCAGCATTTTTGATCACCGGAACAATTAGGTTTCCATCGGCCATGGCGGCAGCCATACCTATATTGATGGCCCTTTTCTGTATTATGGTGTCCCCTTCTACCGAACTGTTTAAAAGCGGGAAATCCTTTAAAGCTTTGATTAGGGCGGTAATCAATAAGGGGGTAAAAGTCAATTTTTCACCCTCTCTCTCCAAAAATTCGTTTTTGACTTTCTCCCGCCAATCCCACAAATTGGTCATGTCTGCCTCGATAAATGATTGAACGTGGGCCGATGTCTGTTTACTGCGGATCATGTGATCGGCCGTAAGCTTGGCCATACGCGTCATCTCGATGATTTGATCACCATCGCTTTTGGATATGATGCCCGACCCAGTAGTTGTCTTTGTTGAATAAATTGGGGAGGAAGGGTTCGAACTTTCAGTAGTTTGTTTTTCTAGAGTAGTGTGAAAAGAACTGCCGCGCTGGGCCAAATAGGCCAATATGTCTTTTTTGGTGATTCGGTTGTCTTTTCCGCTGCCCTTAATCCTTTTTAGCTCCTCCTGGCTCAATCCCTCTGCCTTGACAATGCTCTTGACCAGGGGGGAGAGAAATTCGCTATTATTACCGGAAGTTTGGGGCGAGACCATGGCTTTGGCATCTTCTACGGTTTTGGACACACTTTCAAATTCGGGCAATGGGTCGGGCAAGCTAAGGGTCTTCGCTTTGGGAATGGAAACTTCTATTTTCTCTTTGGGAGGTTCAACTTCGAGGGCAGGTTCGACCTCAGTTTCATCGCCTTCTGTTTGGATGACGGCCATCACCTCTCCTACCTGAACGACTTCATTTTCTGCAAATTTCTTTTCGATCAATACACCACTCACTTCACTGGGCACGTCAGAATCGACCTTATCCGTAGCGATCTCCACTACAATATCCTCCACCTCAACGGACTCTCCCTCTTCTTTTAACCATTTGGTCAAAGTAGCTTCCACAACGCTTTCACCCATCTTGGGTAATTTCAAAAAGTATTTGCCCATTTTTTAAGAAAGTACAAAATTACCAAATTTAAAGGGGAAATATAGGTATTTATCCAAGGGAATAAATGAGCTCCCTATTTATTTACTATCGAGTTTTCGTAAGGCACTCTTTTGAGAATACTCCTCCCCAAAGTGACTTCATCGGTATACTCTAGCTCATCGCCCACGGGAATTCCCCGTGCAATGGCCGAGGTTTTAACATCGTAGGGTGCCAGTATTTTGTAGATGTAAAAATTGGTTGTATCTGCTTCCATGGTGGCACTCAAAGCAAAAATTATTTCTTTTACTTTACCTTCTTTGACTTTTTGCTCCAGAGAATCCAGATTTAAATCTTGGGGTCCTACACCATCAATGGGGGAGATGATCCCTCCCAAAACGTGATAGTAACCTTTGAACTGCCCGGTATTTTCGATGGCGATCACATCCCTGATGTCCTCCACCACACACAGCAAAGAATCGTCCCGCGCAGGGTTCGAACATATTTCACATACGGGAACGTCAGACAAATTATGACAAGAAGAACAAAAATTGATGTGTTCCCTCAGGTCGTTCAGCGCTTGGGTCAAGTGAGAAGTGTTTTCTTTGGGTTGTTTGAGCAAGTGTAATGCCAATCGCAATGCTGTTCTTTTTCCGATACCCGGGAATTGGGCGATTTCATTGACTGCATTTTCCAATAGCTTCGAGGAGAATTCCATGTTGTAAATTTAGGAATAATTCTCATGCTTTGAATTTGTATCTTTAGACCCATTATGTTACAACCCGCTTTTATATTGGTTTTGATTTTGGGGTATTTCGCCCTGTTGATGGTCATTGCTTACCTCACTGGCAAGCAGGCTGACAATCAAACATTTTTTACCGCCAATCGAAGTTCTCCTTGGTACCTGGTCGCTTTTGGAATGGTAGGGGCTTCTCTATCCGGTGTCACCTTTATCTCGGTACCCGGTTGGGTGGGCGACTCCGGATTCAGCTATTTCCAAGTGGTGCTGGGCTATTGGGCAGGCTATTTTGTCGTCGCCTTTGTTCTGCTCCCCATCTATTACCGCCAAAATCTAACCTCCATTTACGAATACCTGCAAGACCGTTTTGGCTATAACAGTCATAAGGTTGGGGCCGTTTCTTTTTTTATTTCAAGGGTTTTGGGAGCCAGCTTTCGACTTTTTTTGGTTGCCATCGTTCTACAACAATTTATTTTCGATGCCTGGGGCGTACCCTTTGAAATCACCGTAGTGCTGTCCGTTGTATTGATTTGGGTTTATACCCATAAAGGAGGCATCAAAACCATTGTATGGACCGATACCCTGCAAACACTTCTAATGTTGACTGCTGTGGGTCTGACCCTCTATCACCTTGGAAACGCACTCAATTTAAATCTGTCAGAAATCCTTACAGAAAACCGATTTCAAAACTATACCCGTACCTGGGTAACCGGGGATTTAATGGTCCGAAATCACTTTTTGAAATCATTTATTGGAGGGGTGTTCATCACCATTTGCATGACAGGATTGGACCAAGACATGATGCAAAAAAACCTGACCTGCCGAAGTCTTAAAGCGGCGCAGATCAATATGGTTGTATTCAGTTTGGTTTTGATTGTGGTTACTTTTTTGTTTTTACTGCTGGGTGCGATGATCTTTCTTTATGCCGAACAAAACCAAATCATGATACCACTCATGGAGGGCAGCCCTAAAACCGATCTTTTATTCCCCGAAGTTGCCATCAATGGTGGCTTGGGATTGGGAGTAGGTATTATTTTTATTCTGGGCTTGATCGCTGCCGCCTACAGCAGTGCCGACAGTGCTCTGACCTCTTTGACCACCTCCTTTTGTATCGATTTCCTAAAACTGGATCAATATTCCGAAGATCAACAAAAAAAGATCCGCAAGCAAACCCATCTGGGCATGAGCCTCGTTCTTGTCGTGGTGGTTATACTGTTCAAATACGTCTTGGATCGGAATGTGATCGACGGTTTGTTGACTGTGGCCTCCTATACCTATGGCCCGCTATTGGGGTTATTTGCATTTGGTATTTTCACCCCATTTCAAATTCAGGACCGCAGGGTATGGATGGTAGTAATTCTGTCCATATTGTTAATCGTGTTGGTGGGTAACCTATCACCCGAATCTTTGGGCGGTTATCAAATAGGATATGAGTTACTGCCCCTCAATGGACTGTTGACCTTTTTGGGCTTGTTGTTGATACGTCAAAAGAAGACTACCACCTGATCAAAGCACTTCCCCAAGTAAATCCACTACCAAAGGCAGCCAAGACCACCAAATCTCCGGATTTGATTTTACCTTCCTCCCATGCTTCTGTCAGAGCGATGGGAATGGATCCCGCAGTGGTGTTACCATAACGCATGATGTTGTTGTAGACTTGGTCATCATTAAGACCAAATTTCCTTTGAATGAATTGAGAAATACGGAGGTTCGCCTGGTGAGGGATCAACATATCAATTTGATCCGGAGTCATCTTGTTTTGTTGTAAACCTTCCATAATGACTTCCGAAAATCGGACCACTGCATTTTTAAAAACCAGTTGACCATTCATGTTGGGGTAATATGAAATATCAGTTGGATCATTGGCCTCTAATATCTCGGGGACCCATCGGTTGGTGCTGGGTCCGATCAAGGCCAATTCCTCTGCAAATTGTCCTTCGGAATGAAGATGAGTGGATAGAATCCCTTTGTCAGCATCTTCAGATCTACTGAGTACAACTGCGCCTGCTCCGTCGCCAAATATAACCGAAACCCCTCTTCCGCGGGTGGTCATGTCCAAACCACCGGAATGGTTTTCGGATCCGATGATCAATATGTTTTTGTACATCCCTGTTTTGATGAACTGGTCGGCAGTAGACAATGCATAAATAAAGCCCGAACACTGGTTGCGAATGTCCATAGCCGGGCAGGTTGGAATTTCCAGGTGTTGTTGAACAATCACCCCGGAACCGGGAAAATAATAATCGGGGCTCAGGGTGGCAAAAAGGATGAGATCGATATCATTTTTATCAATATCGGCGCGCTCAATTGCAATTTTGGCTGCCTTAACACCCATAGTTGCTGTGGTATTACCGTCTCCTTTTTTGATGTGGCGACGCTCCTCTATTCCTGTTCGTTCAATGATCCACTCATGGGAAGTGTCCATCATTGAAGTTAAATCCTCATTGGTTACTACATTCTCGGGGACATACATGCCCATTCCGATAATCTTTGAATTGTACATAAAATTGATTGCTCTTGATGCAATTTAAATAAAGTAAATTGAATTGTTCATTTTTTCAAAAATAATTAGGCAACAAAACATCTAACTCCCGGTATGTCTGAAAACTAGATTTAACTGTAAATTAGTTTACATCACAAACCAAAGAAAAAAATCCGATATTTTAAATGAATAGAATGCCCTTAAACCCCTGTTAAAAGGGAAGAATGACCTTATCGATAATGTGTAAGACACCGTTATTGGCTTGAATATCTACTGTAATGATATTAGACACCCTCGCATTACCGTCTGTCAATGAGGCTCCACCTGAAACATTGGCAGTAATATCGCCCCCCAGCGTACTCAGTGTTAAATTATCGGAGAGATCAGAAGACAAAGCGCTCGTCTCACCCAGAACATGGTGATTCAAGGTGGAGTTAAGGGTAGGCTCATCGATAAAACTCAGTCGATCAACCTCCAGCTCATTCAACAAATCCACAAAAGCCATATTGTTGGGAGCAAAAACAGTAAAGGGAGCAGGAGCACTTCCATTTTCAGTATTTAAAATCGTTGGAAAATCCACAGTTAGATCATCTCTTGTAAGCGCCAGGGCGAGGTTGTAGAGGTTAGGGTCTGCCAATACAAATGTCACCAAGGACGGAATTGGGATCACTGCATTTACAGCATGAATAACTCCATTTGATGCATTCACATTGCCTTGAACAATTCTTGAACTGCCGTTGAGCGTCACCCTCATATTGACTTGATTGATGTACATGGACAAGGGTCGGTCGTTCACATCACTGCTGGCAGCAGTTGGATAATACCCCGATTTGAAATCGCGGTATCGAATTTGACCTACCATTACATGATTCAGTAAAAGTTTTTTTAGTGCTTCTGTAGGAACTTCATCCAAAGTACTGTAACCTCCACGCATTAGAAAACCAATAAATGCGCTGTTGTTAGGTGCATACAAGGTATAGTCACCCTCCCCATTCAAAACATCATCCAAATCTGTTTTCTGCAGTGCATAGGTCAAATAGGAATAATTCATGCTGCTTGCCACATGTTCAAAAATAGTTTTTTGAATCACCATTTGAGGCTCGTTTTCATCTTTAGAGCAAGAGTACATCGAGATCAATAAAAGGGATAGGGATAAAATTTTTAATCTTTTCATTTCTTAAAATTTATGGCTGTTAATCCTAGGTTAGCAGTATTTTCGGAAAGCTTCAGTATTTACTTTGGCCTTGAGGTCGTTAAGCAAAGTATACAATCCAAAAAAAGTACGGTTGATGTAAATAAAATGTTTGGAACCTCTATTGCCATTCATTTTTCGCAATCGCTGATCAGAGGAAAGGGTCTCACTCAGACTGTTAATCTCACCCCAAAAAACAGCATCGCCAAAATCGAATTCCTTTTGCGTAAAAGGCAAGGTCAATACCTTGATCAAACGACCAAACAACTCCGTAAAATAAACTACCTCCTCGGCCGTATCATCGGCTCTTAAAATTTCCAGGTCATATAGAATTTCCTGAAAACGCAAGGGATTGTCTTCAATTTTGAGATCTGCCAACTCAAAATAAGGATTGTAAAAGTCATCGGGTATGGCCTTAACACAGCCGAAATCTAGAGCAACCAAATTGTAAGACTCGTCGATTAGAAAATTGCCCGGGTGGGGATCGGCATGTACTTTTTTCAAATGATGAATTTGAAACATATAAAAATCCCACAGGGTTTGACCCAAACGGTGGTTCATTTCCTGATCTTGTTGTTGGGCTGACACATATTCCGATATGTGCAATCCTTCCATCCAATCCATGGTCAAGATCTTGTCAGAAGAATACTCCGGGTAGTAGGCTGGAAACCTAAGATAAGGGATGCCTTTACATTGATCTGCAATCCATTGGCTTTGTTTTAATTCCAGTTGGTAATCCGTTTCCTCCAACAATTTGTTTTCAACTTCTTTGAAATATTTGTCAGTATCCTTGCCTTTGAGATTAAACATCCTCAGCGCAATGGGTTTTACGATACTCAAGTCGGAACTGATACTGTCTGCCACCCCAGGATATTGAATTTTCACAGCAAGTTTTTTCCCATCTTTAGTTGCCTGATGTACCTGACCGATACTGGCAGCATTTTTAGATTGGGCAGCAAACGTATCAAAAACCAATTCGGGGTTAGCCCCCAAATATTTTCTTATCATTTTTTTAACCAAAGGCCAAGAGAGTGGTGGAACGGAAAACTGTGCCAAACTGAATTGGTCGACATAGGCCCTCGGCAGGAGGTTTTTTTCCATACTCAACATCTGTGCTACTTTTAGAGCACTTCCCTTTAAGGTTTTTAGAGAATTATAAATATCTTTTGCATTCTCCTCGTCCAGGCGCTCGCGACTGCCGTCCACCTTAAGCGCTTTTTCACCGTAATATTTGAGGTAGTTTCCACCCAATTTTAGGCCGGTAGTAACTAAGTTCCCCGCCCGTGCGATTTTGTTGGTTGGAATATAATCCAATGATTTCAAGAGACTGCAAATTTTTCCTTCCACAAAAATTTACCAAAATCCACCAATGCTGACAAAGGAGTATTATCGAAAACATCGAAAGCCGTTTGGACTGATTTTTCAATGGCTTGATCCGTCTTTTCAAAGTCGGCAGAGGAATCTTCGATCCAAAATTTGATCAAAAAGCCCAATTGCACCCATGCTGCCTCCGAGAATATTTTGGGCGGATGCTGTAAATAAGAGGGCTTGTCTACATTACCGTCTTCGATCAATTCTGAAGTAAAACCTTTAAAAGTTTTTCTCAGAGAGGATAGCTGACCCATTTTAGTAATTATTTTTTCCCCTCCCGAAAGCGCAAATAAAATGTAACTCCTATTGAGCAACATCACTTCGAAGAAAGTATAATAAAAAGAAAGTAGCTTTTCCTTGGGTTTGGCCTTCTCAAAGTTCTCATCCTTTTCCAAAAGCGACATTGCGTTATCGTATAAAGTTTCCCATATCATCGCCTTTACACCATCCAATGAGCCGAAGAACTTATAAAAGCTTTTTTCCTCCATATCAGACGCTTGGCAAAACTTATAAACCGATTTTGGATAATGATCATTTTCCAAAGTATAATTCATAAATGCCGTGATGATCGATAACTTTTCTTTCTCTTCGTTTTGACTCATTTCAAGTGGTATTTGTCACAAATTTACAAAAATGTTTATTTATTTTAAAAAAAACTTAAACAAAATATCATGCCAATGTGTCATTTATTTTCCTTTGGTATTTTTTTTGAACATGTATTGACAAATTAAAAAACAATAAAATGGCAAATGGTAAAATTAATGTTGCGGTAGAGAACATCTTCCCCCTGATCAAAAAATTCCTTTACAGCGACCATGAAATTTTTCTCAGAGAGCTGATCTCAAACGCGACAGATGCAATCAGTAAACTCAAGCACCTCAGCAGCATTGGTGAAGTCAAAGGCGAAATTGGCGATCCTCGTATCGAAGTTAAAGTTGACAAAGACAATAAAAAAATTCACATCATCGACCAAGGTGTAGGGATGACCGCAGACGAGGTCAATAAATACATTAATGAGGTTGCCTTTTCGGGTGCTGAAGAATTCTTGGAAAAATACAAAGACAACGCCAAAGACTCAGGCATCATTGGACACTTCGGTCTGGGATTCTATTCCGCCTTTATGGTAGCCGAAAAGGTTGAAATCATCACCCAGTCCCACCAAGACGCCCCGGCAGCACACTGGACTTGTGACGGTTCACCCGAATACACTCTAGAGGAAGCAGACAAAAAAGAACGAGGAACAGAGATCATCCTCCACATTGCAGAGGATTCTACCGAGTTTTTGGAGGAAGCCCGTATCAGAGAATTACTCAACAAGTACAACAAATTCATGCCCTTCCCCATCAAGTTTGGAACCAAGGAAGAAACCCTGCCTTTACCCGATGATGCTAAAGAAGATGCCAAACCCGAAACCCAAACGGTGGACAACATCATCAACAACACCCACCCGGCCTGGACCAAAACTCCCGCCGACCTTAAAGAGGAGGATTACAAATCTTTTTACCGGGAATTGTACCCCATGCAGTTTGAGGAACCCCTGTTCAACATCCACCTCAACGTTGACTACCCCTTTAATTTGACCGGTATTCTCTATTTCCCCAAAATTCAAAACGACCTCAACCTCCAAAAAGACAAAATCCAACTCTACCAAAACCAGGTTTTTGTCACAGACAATGTAGAAGGAATTGTTCCCGAATTTTTGACCCTATTGCGCGGAGTAATTGACTCTCCCGACATTCCTCTGAACGTCTCCCGAAGTTATTTACAAGCCGATGGTGCGGTCAAAAAGATCAGTAACTACATCAGCCGTAAGGTTGCCGACAAACTGAGTTCCCTCTTTAAAAAAGACCGCAAAGGATTTGAAGAAAAATGGAATGACATCAAAGTGGTGATCGAGTACGGTATGCTGACCGAGGATAAATTTTTTGAGAAAGCCGAACAATTCATGCTCTACCCCACCACGGAAGGTGAATACCTAACTTATGCCGAATTGGAGGCCGCCCTGAAAGACAGTCAGACCGACAAAGACGGAAAACTGATATTCCTTTATGCTTCCAATGTGGAAGAACAGCACCAATACATCGAAACTGCCAAAGACAAAGGCTATAAAGTACTGTTGTTAGACTCACCCATCATCGCTCACCTGATCCAAAAACTGGAAGGTGATAAGGACAATATCGCCTTTGCACGTGTGGACGGAGATGCTGTGGAAAACCTCATCAAAAAAGAAGAAGCCACGGTCTCCAAAATGTCGGATGAAGAAAAAGAAAGCCTAAAACCCATGATCGAAGCTGTGGTTCCCGGAGAAAAATACACCATTCAACTGGAGGCCATGGACAGCAATGGCCTGCCCTTTGTGCTGACCCAACCGGAGTTCATGCGTCGAATGAAAGAGATGCAACAAACCGGCGGTGGTATGATGGGTGCTTTCCCGGAAATGTACACCCTTTTGGTCAATACCAATCACGAATTAGTAGGACAAATCCTACAGACCAAAACCGCCAAAAAAAGAGAACGCCTCATACAACAAGCACTCGATCTGGCACGACTTTCCCAAAACCTGTTAAAAGGAGAAGCCCTAACCGCCTTTATAAAACGCTCTGTCGATCTGATCAAATAAGATTTTGCACAGATCAGAAATCCCTTGCTTCCCATGAGCAGGGGATTTTTTTATCTTAGTATATTGAGATAGTTTATACCCCCAAAATTCTGAGATGATCATCAGTTATAAAAAAAGATCGATAAACTTCAATTTGGTTTATGGACTTTTCCACATGGTTCTAGCTTTTATTATGATGTATTTAGAGGGGCATCTTTGGATAAGTTACTTTTGGATGGCCTTTTCTGTTCTTTGCATCATTAATTATTATTTCCAAAAAACCTACCAATACCTAAGCATCGAAAATGGTATCATTAAAATAAATGAACCTTTTGGAAAAAAATTAAAACTGTCTGAAATCCAAAAGATCAAAAAAATCGCAGGGGATTATATCCTCAAAACGGATCACAAAGAGTTGACCATCAACACCCAATTCATCGAACCCAAGTCCCTTATCCTTCTCAATTCCGAACTGGAAAAACTAAACGCAGTCTGGTATTGAACCATACAACCTAAGGATCTCTTGATCCTTTTTCAATAAAAACACCTTTATAAAAACTCATTTTTTTATTTTTGGGAATGCCAAAAACCACTCCACCCACTCCCAACTGGCAACCCGAACTCCCGGATGCTCAATTGCGTTATTATCAAAATTTTTTGTCGGTGGCAGCAGCGGATCACTATTACAAAACCTTGTTGGAAACCATTCCCTGGCAGCAAGACGATGTCAAAGTCTTTGGCAAAGTATATGCCCAACCCCGCCTGACCTCATTGCACAGCAATTCGCTCAGCACCTATACCTACTCCGGTTTAACCCTCCAACCCCACCCCATGACGGAAGCGCTTTTGGAACTGTTACATCAAATTCAGACGGTAAGTCATCACGATTTTAACTGCGTTCTACTCAACCTCTACCGCAATGGGGCCGACAGTAACGGTTGGCATGCCGACAACGAAAAGGAACTGGGAAAGCATCCACAGATCGCCTCCTACAGCTTTGGAGCCCCTCGATTTTTTCACTTTAAACACCGGAAAATAAAGTCCCAAAGGCACAAAATGGAACTCCATCACGGCAGTTTGTTGTTGATGGAAGGCGCCATGCAAGAACATTGGCTGCACCAGATTCCCAAGACCAAAAAACCACTGCAACCCAGAATTAATTTAACCTTCCGAAAGATCATTTAAATATTTCGTTCAGCTGACCGGCCAAACGCAATCCCCCTCTTTGTAACTGTATTTTAAGTAAGGGCATATATCGGGATTGGTATTCCTCTCCCAGCTTGCTGTTGGATGGGGTATTTTCGTAAATGATTTTTGCCAAAGCTTGAGATTCATTGACCCATTGCTCCAATGACTGGTTTTGAATTTCTTTTATCAATTTGGGGCTTAATTCTTCCAAGTCCCCTAGCAGTTGGGCAGCATTCATGCCATGACTGTCAATCAAATGACTGTCCCACAATCGATGAAGGTTAGAGGATCGTCCCAACCATCGAAGTCGGATATCATTACCACCACGATCCTCCTTTCTCCCCACGTGCATGGGCTGATGAAGGTCACCGATAAAATGAACCAATAATTTGAGATAAAAGGCACGCTCACTTTTTGGCGCTTCTCGATCTTTGACTTTGACAATACATTTTTTGATGGCCATCACCACATCGCCTTTGGGATTCTTTTTTGCATTGGCATAAGACTCGTCAAGAGGCAGGTTGATGTAGTGCCAAGGCCGTAAAGCCTGATATTTTGGATTGGACTTAATTTTATCTCCATAATTAGAAATACTGGCCAATGAAACTCCATCCAACAATCCATCGACCTCTTTTTGAGCCTTGGGAGTAAGATATTGCTGTGCAAGCGCTCCCACTACTTGGTGGCCTGTTCTTCCCCAATCCATGGAAGAAAACATTAATAAATATAGTAAGCCTATAATTGAATAAGACCGAATCATTACCCTCCAAAGTTAGTGCAAAACTTGATTTACAGCCCTGTAAGAGAAGGGAAATCGAAAAGGGTTCACCAACCAAAAATCTTTTTTAGTAAAAAAAGACAAATTCGACTACATTTGCAAAAACCTCTTCACTGTTATGTTTAGTAAAAGTCTATCCACGATCGCATTATTCAGCCTATTGATACTGATGGGTTGTGAAAGCACCTCCAAACCCACGGGTAATACCATGCTCCTCAGTGGAACTGTAGAAGGCTTGAGAAAGGGAACCCTCTATTTGCAAAAGATACAAGATTCCCTAATGGTCAATGTCGACTCGGTTGTGGTGGATGGTAGCCCCGACTTCAAATTCAAAACTGAAATTGAGAGTCCTGAGATCTATTACCTCTATTTGAACAAAGAGGACGGTGACAGCCTCAATGACAGAATTTTATTCTTTGCAGAAAAAGGAGAAATTTCCATCAATACGTTACTCAAAACCTTTGAGAGCAGTGCCAAAGTTACAGGCTCTGAAAATCAAGAATTATTACAAGAATACCGCAAACTGGCCCGACAATTCAATCAAAAAAACTTGGAGTACATCCAAGCTTATTTTACCGAAGCCAAAGAAGACAATAACAACAAAACATTGGATTCAATTCAAGCGGCAATGGACAATTTATTGAAAAGGAGATATCTGTATGCCCTCAACTTTGCCAGTACGCACGGAGACAATGTCATCGCTCCTTTTATTGCGTTAACCGAGGTCTATGATGCCAACATTATATTTTTAGATACGGTAGCTTCTAAATTGACCGACAAGGTCAAAGCCTCCAAATACGGCAAAGAATTTCTTGAATTTATAGCCACACGTAAAGCAGATGAAGCGGGAGAATAACTATCCCAACTTGGTCAACTCCTTTTGCAGGGCATCGATAGAAGTGCTCAAATGCTCTTTCAAGGGCTTAAATCCTTCTTTTCCTCCCTGTCTTTTGGCCTGATGAATTTTCTCAATCAAATCGTCAAACAGAGCAATGGCTTTATCGATCAATTGCTCAGTTGATTTGAGGTCGGCATCCGGGTGGTTCAATTCCCATGCATAAACCTCTTCGATATAACTCCCTATACTGTTGTTGATTTCTTTTTTGAATAATTTGATACTTGACATAACGATTGAATTTAGGTTTGTTTAACCACTGTATTTGACAAAATTACGAGGGGTTTCGTAGAGAACGATTTCCAAAGTTTTGTCTTCATCCAAATGGGGTAAAATTTTATTATAAATCACTACGGCAATATTTTCGGCCGAAGGAATCAAGTCTGCGAATTCCGGAACCTCTTCATTGAGGTTTTTGTGATCAAAGGCATCTTCAACCTCCACTTTGATCATATCCTTGAGGACTTTCATATCCATCACATAACCCGTGACAGGGTCTATGGTTCCCGTAACATTGACAATCAACTCATAGTTGTGCCCGTGGAAATGAGGATTGGAGCACTTTCCAAAAACTTTTTCGTTTTTTGCATCATCCCAGGATTTGACATAAAGCCGATGGGCAGCGTTAAAGTGTGCTTTTCTACAAACGGTTACTCTCATAACTTTGATTGGTCTTCTAAGTGTTGACAAAAACGATTAAAAATAATGGCAAACCAAACGGTATAATCATCGGGGTTTTTTTTCAAATCTTCTTTTACGGCATCGATGTGCATCCATTTAAAAGCAGCCACCTCATCGGTGTTGATCTTGGGATCTTCCTCACTAAAGCCCACCATCACATGGTCGAGTTCGTGCTCTGTCAATCCATTGTCAAAAGAAGCCTTATAAATAAATGTAAACAATTCTTCGAGGGAAACGGTCATGCCCATCTCCTCCATCAATCGACGGTTACCGGCCTGAAGATTAGTCTCACCCTCACGCTGGTGGCTGCAGCAAGTGTTGGTCCAAAGGCCCGGAGAGTGGTATTTTCCAAAAGCGCGTTGTTGCAGGAGTAGTTCTCGATTAGAATTCAGTATGAAAATAGAAAACGCACGATGCAATACAGCTTTTTCGTGGGCCTCCATTTTTCCCATAGTACCGAGTTGCTGATCTTGGAGATCAACCAAAACTACTTTTTCTTCCTCCATTAGATCAAAAATACCTAATATATTACACAAAACCTATCGACAAATTTTAGTGATGGGATTTAATTAAATATTTTTGCCCAAATTGATCAATATGGAATTCCTCCAGGAAATTCAAAGAAGACGGACATTTGGTATCATTTCGCATCCCGATGCCGGAAAAACTACCCTGACAGAAAAATTATTACTCTATGGTGGTGCCATTCAAGAAGCGGGAGCGGTCAAGTCCAACAAGATCAAAAAAGGAGCGACCAGTGACTTTATGGAAATCGAACGCCAAAGAGGAATTTCGGTGGCCACTTCGGTACTCGCCTTTAACTATAAAAACAAAAAGATCAATATTCTTGACACGCCCGGCCACAAAGATTTTGCCGAGGATACTTTTAGGACGCTGACTGCCGTGGACAGTGTGATCGTGGTCATCGATGTTGCCAAGGGTGTGGAAGAGCAAACCGAAAAACTGGTAGAGGTCTGTCGCATGCGCAAAATCCCCATGATCGTTTTCATCAATAAACTGGATCGAGAGGGAAAAGATGCCTTTGATCTGCTGGACGAAGTCGAAACCAAATTGGGCTTGAGGGTAACTCCCTTGAGTTTTCCCATTGGAATGGGGTACAATTTTAAGGGCATCTACAACCTTTGGGAGAAAAACATTCAAATATTTGAATCGACCGACAAACAAAAAATTGCAAAAACCATTGCTTATGATAGTTTGGAAGACGAAGGCTTGGGAGGTGCCATTGGTGATCAATCCATGACAGAGCTTAAAGAATCTCTCGAATTGGTTGAAGGAGTTTATCCCGCTTTTGATCAAAAGGAATACTTGGAGGGGGATTTACAACCTGTATTTTTCGGTTCGGCACTCAACAATTTCGGGGTTCAGGAACTGCTGGACTGTTTTATTGAAATTGCCCCCGCACCCCTGCCCAAGTCCACCGACAAACGTATCATCCACCCCGATGAAGCTGACTTTTCGGGTTTTGTCTTTAAGATTCATGCCAATATGGACCCCAAGCACCGTGACCGATTGGCGTTTATCAAAATTGTATCGGGAACTTTCAAACGAAACACCCCTTACTTTCATGTCAGACACAAAAAGAAACTCAAATTCTCCAGTCCCAACGCATTTTTTGCCGAAAAAAAAGAAGTGGTGGACGAATCGTTCCCCGGAGATATCGTAGGGCTGCACGATACAGGGAATTTTAAGATTGGGGATACCCTTACCTCAGGGGAGGAAATGCAATACAAAGGCATTCCCAGTTTTTCGCCCGAACATTTTCGCTTTATCAACAATGCCGATCCCATGAAAGCCAAACAACTCGGCAAAGGCATTGACCAACTGATGGACGAAGGGGTCGCCCAGTTGTTTACCCTCAACCTTAACGGCAGAAAAGTGATCGGTACTGTGGGAGCGCTACAGTTTGAGGTGATCCAATACCGACTGGAACACGAATATACGGCCAAGTGTAGCTTTGAAAACTTGAATGTTCACAAGGCTTGCTGGATCAGTACGGAAGACCAAGAAAATGAAAACTACCGGGACTTCCTAAAGGTCAAACAAAAGTTTTTGGCCACTGACAAACACGGACAATTGGTGTTTTTGGCCGACTCCGCTTTTTCCCTACAGATGGCCCAACAAAAATATCCGGAGATCACTTTTCATTTTACCTCAGAGTTTGAATAAAAAAAACCCCCAACTTTCGTTGAGGGTAGGTGTTTAAGCTTCTCCGGTCGGCCCAAAGTTTAGCGGAATGGGTGGCGGATCTTTAGAATCAATCTCTCCATGACTGTCTTCATAGCGACGGATGTTGTCGGCCAATGCACTCTGAAACCTTTTGGCGTGTTCCGGGGTCAATATGATCCTGGACTTGACTTTGGCTTTGGGTGTTCCGGGCATAATGGCGACAAAATCTACCACAAACTCTGAAGGTGAGTGATTGATGATGGCCAAATTGGAATAATCCCCCTGAGCGGTGGATTCATCCAATTCGATATTGATCTGCTGTTCGTTTTGCTTTTTGGGATCGCTCATGAACTATAAATTAACTTCTTGTTCTTCTTCTTCCTTGTCAATCAACAAGCTGGTATACTCATCCTTGGACCCAACAATGATGTTGTCGTAAGCTCTCAAACCGGTACCGGCAGGGATTTTATGCCCAACAATAACATTTTCTTTAAGTCCTTCGAGGGAGTCGATTTTTCCATTTACCGCCGCTTCATTCAATACTTTGGTGGTCTCTTGGAAAGAGGCCGCAGAGATGAACGATTTGGTCTGAAGGGAAGCTCGAGTGATCCCCTGAAGTTCGGGTGTAGCCGTAGCCGAAGCAGCATCACGTGCTACTACAGGCGCTTTGTCCTCACGAATCAACAAGGAGTTTTCATCACGCAATTGACGTGCAGTGATCATTTGTCCCGCTTTTAAGTTTTCGGAAGCACCAACTTCCTCTACGATTTTCTTACCGAACAAATTGTCATTCTCGATGATGAAATCGGATTTGTAAACCAACTGTCCCTCTAGGAAGATCGAATCTCCAGGATCTTGGATTTTTACCTTACGCATCATCTGACGAACCACTACCTCAAAGTGTTTGTCGTTGATCTTCACCCCTTGCAATCGATAGACCTCTTGCACTTCATTCACCAAGTATTGCTGAACTGCCGATGGGCCTTTGATCTTAAGGATATCAGTCGGGGTAATGGATCCATCGGACAATGGCATTCCGGCTTTGATAAAGTCATTCTCTTGAACCAAGATCTGATTGGACAATTTGACCAGATATTTCTTGATGTCGCCAAATTTGGACTCCACAATGATCTCGCGGTTTCCTCTTTTGATCTTACCAAAAGAGACCACACCATCGATCTCAGATACCACAGCTGGGTTGGAAGGATTTCGGGCTTCAAACAATTCGGTCACCCTTGGCAGACCTCCGGTAATGTCTCCGGATTTGGCTGATTTTCTTGGGATTTTGACCAAGATTTTTCCTTCTTTGATCTTTTCACCGTCGTTGACGATCAAATGCGCTCCTACGGGCAAGTTATAAGATCGTAAGGTATTCCCTTTGGTATCTTTGATGTGTAGTGTGGGGATTAATTTCTTGTTTCGGGATTCAGAAATCACCTTTTCTTGGAATCCGGTTTGTTCGTCAATCTCAACCTGATAAGTGACTCCTTGCTCGATGTTTTCAAAACTGATATTTCCGGAGAATTCCGAAACAATCACACCGTTAAAAGGATCCCACTGACAAATGACATCGCCTTTTTTGATTTTGGCTCCTTTCTTGATAAAGATTGAAGATCCGTAAGGGATGTTGTGGATATTAAGCACATTTTTAGTTTTGCTGTCGACCAACTTCAACTCAGTGGTTCTGGAGATGACAATATTGGCTTCGTTACCTTCTGCGTCTTCACCTTTAACCGTTTTTAGGTCTTCGATTTCTGCGATTCCATCAAACTTTGCCACCAGGCGGTTTTCCTCAGAAATGTTTCCGGCTACACCTCCTACGTGGAATGTTCTCAAGGTCAACTGTGTTCCGGGCTCCCCAATGGATTGGGCAGCGACAACACCTACTGCTTCTCCTTTTTGAACCATTTTACCCGTGGAAAGGTTTCTACCGTAACACTTGGCACAAATACCTTTGAGTGCTTCACAAGTCAGAGGAGAACGAACTTCAACACTGCTGATCGGTGAATTATCTATGCGCTTGACAATAGCTTCCGTAATTTGTTCTCCTGCTTCGACCAGTACTTCGTCTGAATGGGGATCAACAACGGTCTGTAAAGAAACACGTCCTAGGATACGTTCCCCCAAAGATTCAACGATTTCTTCGTTTTTCTTTAAAGGCTCAACTTTAATTCCTCTTAGGGTACCACAATCTTCTAGATTGACGATTACATCCTGAGAAACATCCACCAATCTTCGGGTCAAATATCCTGCGTCAGCAGTTTTCAATGCCGTATCTGCGAGTCCTTTTCGCGCCCCGTGAGTAGAAATAAAGTACTCCAAGATGGACAAGCCTTCTTTAAAGTTTGAGAGGATGGGGTTTTCGATGATTTCTCCCCCTCCGACATTGGATTTTTTAGGTTTTGCCATCAATCCTCGCATTCCGGTCAACTGACGGATTTGCTCTTTCGATCCTCTGGCTCCTGAATCCAACATCATGTATACAGAGTTGAAACCTTGTTGGTCTTCACTGATGCGTTTCATGGCCAACTCAGTCAACTTGGCATTGGTTGATGTCCAAACATCAATCACCTGATTGTAACGTTCGTTGTTGGTGATCAATCCCATGTTATAGTTTCCGGATATACCATCTACTTGAGAATTGGCATCCTCGATCATGTCGATTTTTTCTTTGGGTATGATAATATCTCCCAAACTAAAGGACAAGCCTCCTTTAAAAGCAAATCCATAACCCATGCTCTTGATCTTATCCAAAAAATCGGCAGTCTCAGGAACGCTGGTTACTTTCAAAATTTTACCAATGATCTCTCTCAGGTTCTTCTTGGTCAATACTTCGTTGAAGTATCCCGCGTTTTCGGGAACAACCTCATTGAATAAAATACGTCCTACGGTAGATTCAATGATTTGATACACCAGCTCACCTTCTTCGTTAAAGTCTTTGGCTCTGATTTTGACCATTGCATTGAGATCCACTCGCTTTTCGTTGTAAGCAATATGAACTTCTTCAACAGAATAGAAAGTCAAACCTTCTCCCTTGACGGGAACTTCTGAAGTTGATTTTCTGGCTTTGGTCATATAATATAGTCCCAAAACCATGTCCTGTGAGGGAACTGTGATGGGAGAACCGTTGGCTGGATTGAGGATGTTGTGAGAAGCCAACATTAAAAGTTGTGCTTCCAAAATGGCTTCCGGCCCCAAAGGCAGGTGAACAGCCATTTGATCCCCGTCAAAGTCAGCGTTGAAGGCCGTACATACCAATGGGTGCAACTGAATGGCTTTCCCTTCGATCAACTTGGGTTGGAAGGCTTGAATTCCCAAACGGTGTAAAGTGGGGGCCCTGTTCAATAATACAGGGTGGCCCTTCAATACATTTTCCAATATATCCCAAACCACAGGTTCTTTGCGGTCGATGATTTTTTTGGCAGATTTTACGGTTTTAACAATTCCTCTTTCAATCAGCTTTCTGATGATAAAAGGCTTGTATAGCTCTGCGGCCATCCCTTTGGGCAATCCGCACTCAAAAAGTTTTAATTCGGGTCCCACTACAATTACAGATCGCGCAGAATAATCTACCCTTTTACCCAACAAGTTTTGACGAAAACGTCCTTGTTTACCTTTTAGGGAGTCTGAAAGAGACTTAAGGGGCCGATTAGAATCTGTTTTAACAGCCGAAGATTTTCGGGTATTGTCAAACAATGAATCGACAGATTCCTGAAGCATTCGCTTTTCATTTCTCAAGATCACCTCGGGTGCTTTGATCTCTACCAGTCGCTTCAGACGATTGTTTCTGATGATGACACGTCGGTATAAATCATTCAAATCTGATGTAGCAAAACGACCACCGTCCAAAGGAACCAAAGGTCTCAATTCTGGCGGAATCACAGGGATGACCTTCATGATCATCCATTCGGGAAGATTTTCCCTGTTTTCATTGGCATCTTTAAAAGCCTCTACAACTTGAAGTCTTTTAAGGGCTTCTGTTTTTCTTTGCTTGGAAGTCTCGTTATTGGCTTTGTGACGCAATTCATAGGAAAGGGCCTCTAGGTCAATTCTGGACAAGAGTTCAATCAAGCACTCTGCACCCATTTTAGCAATAAATTTCTCAGGGTCACTGTCTTCGAGGAATTGGTTCTCAGGAGGCAATTGCTCCATGATATTAAGGTACTCCTCCTCGGTGAGGAAATCCATTTTTTGGACAGGCTCTCCCTCCTCGTTTTTGGTATTACCGGGTTGGATGACAACATAGCGTTCGTAATAGATGATCATGTCCAACTTCTTTGAGGGTAAACCTAAAAGATATCCTATTTTATTTGGCAATGATCTGAAATACCAGATGTGTGCTACAGGGACCACCAAGTTGATGTGACCAACACGGTCACGTCTTACTTTTTTCTCGGTAACTTCTACCCCACAACGGTCACAAACGATTCCTTTGTATCGGATACGCTTGTATTTACCACAGGCACATTCAAAGTCTTTGACCGGACCAAAGATACGCTCACAAAACAGACCATCACGTTCGGGTTTGTGGGTTCGATAGTTGATCGTTTCGGGCTTGAGAACTTCTCCTCTTGAATTGCCTAAGATCACCTCTGGAGAGGACAAACCTATGGAGATTTTATTGAACTTCTTTTGGGTAATGATTTCGTTATTTCTTTGCATAACTCAGTAGCAATATTTTAATTATTCTTCTAATCTGATGTCTAATCCTAATCCTTTCAGCTCGTGCATCAATACGTTGAAAGATTCCGGTAATCCGGGTTCTGGAAGGGTCTCCCCTTTCACGATGGATTCATAGGTTTTGGCACGACCAATGACATCGTCTGACTTGACGGTTAATATCTCTTGCAAGGTACTGGAGGCCCCATAAGCTTCCAATGCCCAAACTTCCATTTCACCAAATCGCTGACCTCCAAACTGAGCTTTTCCACCCAAAGGTTGTTGGGTGATCAAGGAATAAGGTCCGATGGATCTGGAGTGCATTTTGTCGTCAACCATATGTCCGAGTTTCAACATATAAATCACTCCCACCGTAGCAGGTTGATCGAAACGTTCTCCCGTACCTCCGTCATAGAGGTAAGTATGACCATAGCGGGGAATACCTGCACTGTCGGTCAACTCATTGATTTGGTCAATGGTAGCTCCGTCAAAAATTGGCGTGGCATATTTTTGACCCAAATCAAGTCCGGCCCATCCTAAAACGGTTTCGTATATCTGACCGATGTTCATCCGCGAGGGAACTCCAAGTGGGTTCAATACGATATCAACAGGAGTACCGTCCTCTAGAAAAGGCATTTCCTCTTCACGGACAATACGGGCAACAATACCCTTGTTTCCGTGACGTCCTGCCATTTTATCCCCAACCTTAAGCTTGCGCTTTTTGGCGATGTACACCTTAGCCAGTTTTTTGACTCCGGCAGGCAGTTCATCCCCAACACTGATGGTGAATTTTTCTCTTCTGAGCGAACCTTGAAGATCATTTTCTTTGATCTTGTAATTGTGGATCAAATCTGCAATCAGTTTGTTGGTCGCATCGGTGGTGGTCCATGTCCCTTTGGTCAAGTGGGTGTAATCTTCAACCGCAGTTAACATTTTGAGGGTATACTTTTTACCTTTGGGTAGGATTTCCTCCCCGAGGTCATTTTGCACCCCTTGACAGGTCTTACCGTTGACAATATTAAACAGCTTTTCAATCAAGATCCCCTTTAACTCTTCAAATTTGACTTCAAATTTTTCGTCTAATAATTCAAGTTCTTGCTTGTCTTGATTTCTCTTTCTCTTGTCTTTCACCGAACGGGTAAACAATTTTTTATCGATAACTACCCCTCTGAGGGATGGAGGTGCTTTGAGTGAAGCATCTTTTACATCTCCGGCCTTGTCTCCAAAGATGGCTCGCAAAAGTTTTTCTTCAGGAGAAGGATCAGACTCCCCTTTTGGGGTTATTTTTCCAATCAAAATATCTCCGGGATTCACCTCTGCTCCGATACGGATCATTCCGTTTTCATCCAGATCTTTGGTAGCTTCCTCGCTAATATTCGGAATATCATCGGTCAATTCTTCTGTACCGAGTTTGGTATCTCGAACATCTATTGAGTATTCGTCGATATGAATAGAAGTAAAGATATCTTGTCGAACGACCCGCTCAGAGATCACGATGGCATCCTCAAAGTTATATCCTTTCCACGGCATAAAGGCCACTTTCATATTTCTTCCCAAGGCCAACTCTCCATTTTGAGTGGCATAACCTTCGGAAAGTACCTGACCTTTAGCTACTCGATCGCCTTTTTTGACGATGGGTTTTAGGTTAATACAGGTTCCTTGGTTGGTTTTTCTGAATTTGATCAGATCATAGGTCTTGGTATCACCGTCAAAGGTCACCAATTTTTGATCCTCTGTCATATCGTATTTGATGGTTACCTTATTGGCATCAACATACTCTACCACTCCATCTCCTTCTGCATTGATCAATACCCTTGAGTCAGAGGCGACTTGTCTTTCCAATCCGGTTCCAACAATGGGAGACTCCGGACGTAAAAGGGGAACAGCCTGACGCATCATATTGGATCCCATCAAAGCCCTGTTGGCATCATCGTGCTCCAAGAAAGGGATCAAAGAGGCTGAGATAGAGGCAATTTGGTTGGGGGCCACATCCGTATAGTTGATTTCGTCGGGGGTTACCACAGGAAAATCCGCTTGATCCCGAGCAATTACTTTTTCAGAAGTAATTTTTCCACCTTTATCGTATGGGATATTGGCCTGCGCAATCAATTGGTTTTCTTCTTCCTCTGCACTGAGGTAGATGGTATTGTCCAAATCGATTTTTCCATCATTTACCTTACGGTAAGGGGTTTCAATAAATCCAAGATTGTTTACTTTGGCATAGACACCCAAGGAGGAGATCAATCCAATGTTTGGCCCTTCGGGAGTTTCAATCGGACAAAGTCTGCCGTAGTGGGTATAGTGAACATCACGCACCTCAAATCCTGCACGCTCTCTGGAAAGACCACCGGGACCTAGTGCTGATAATCTTCTTTTGTGAGTAATCTCAGCTAGCGGATTGGTTTGATCCATAAACTGTGATAATTGGTTGGTCCCAAAAAAGGTGTTGATGACCGAAGAAAGCGTTTTGGCGTTGATCAAGTCAATGGGAGTAAATACTTCGTTGTCTCTGACATTCATTCGCTCACGTATGGTTCTGGCCATTCTGGCCAATCCAACACCAAACTGAGATGACAGTTGTTCTCCAACAGTTCTTACCCTTCTGTTGGAAAGGTGATCGATATCATCGATTTCTGCTTTGGAGTTGATCAACTCGATCAAGTACTTCACAATGGTGATGATGTCTACTTTGGTCAAGACCTGCTTGTCCATCTCAACTTCAAGGTTGAGTTTTTTGTTCATTCGGTAACGCCCAACCTCGCCCAGATTATATCGCTGGTCAGAGAAGAACAGCTTATCGATGATACCACGAGCGGTATCCTCATCGGGTGGCTCAGCATTCCTCAACTGACGATATATGTGCTCTACGGCCTCTTTTTCAGAGTTGGTAGGATCTTTTTGTAGTGTGTTGTGAATGATGGCATAATCGGCCATGTGAGCATCCTCCTTGTGCAAGAGTATGGTTTTTACATCTGCTTCAAGGATCATTTCGATGTGCTCTTTTTCTAAGAGGGTATCACGATCGATGATGATTTCGTTGCGTTCGATGGAAATCACTTCACCTGTATCCTCATCCACAAAATCCTCATGCCAGGTTTTCAAAACACGTGCGGCGAGTTTGCGGTCAAGAACTTTCTTCAATCCGGTTTTGGAGACTTTGACCTCTTCTGCCAAATCGAATATTTCTAAAATATCTTTATCACTTTCGTAACCAATGGCTCTAAAAAGTGTGGTTACGGGTAATTTTTTCTTTCTGTCGATGTAGGCATACATAACACTGTTAATGTCAGTAGCAAATTCAATCCATGAACCTTTAAAGGGAATGACTCTTGCCGAGTAGAGTTTGGTTCCGTTGGCATGGAAAGACTGACCAAAAAAGACACCGGGAGAACGGTGCAATTGGGACACTACAATACGTTCTGCTCCATTGATTACAAATGTTCCACTGGGGGTCATATAGGGTATAGTACCCAAAAACACATCTTGGACTATGGTTTCGAAGTCTTCGTGTTCCGGATCGGTACAAAAAAGTTTTAGTCTTGCTTTGAGTGGAACAGAATAAGTCAAGCCTCTTTCGATACATTCTTGAATGGAGTAACGAGGTGGATCGACGAAATAGTCAATAAATTCTAGTACAAACTGATTTCGAGTATCCGTGATCGGAAAATTTTCTTTGAAAGTGTTGAAAAGACCTTCTTCGATCCTTTCGTCAGATTTGGTTTCCAATTGGAAAAAATCTTGGAAAGATTTGATTTGAATATCAAGGAAATCAGGGTAATTGGGTGAGTCTTTTGCGGCAGCAAAATTGACTCGAGTGGATTGTGTATTCGGCATCTACTTTTATTTATTAGTATCCAACAATTGGGTTTAAAACCCCAGGGGCGTTATGAAACACAAAATGGTTTAGGCCTATGGAGGTGGTCCAAAAGCCTAAACCTTGTTTGTTGTGAGATGAGAACTATTTCAGTTCGACCTCAGCTCCTGCTTCTTCAAGCGACTTTTTAAGTCCTTCAGCTTCGTCTTTAGAAACTGCTTCCTTAATGTTGCTTGGCACATTATCAACCAATTCTTTGGCTTCTTTCAAACCAAGACCGGTCAATTCTTTTACCAATTTAACAACTGCAAGTTTTGATCCACCAGCAGCAGTTAGTACTACATCGAATTCTGATTTTTCCTCTGCAGCGGCTTCTCCTCCACCAGCAGCGGCACCACCGGCAACAGCTACAGCTGCAGCAGCAGGCTCGATCCCATACTCATCTTTTAAAATATCGGCCAATTCGTTGACTTCTTTTACCGTCAAATTAACCAGTTGTTCTGCGAATTCTTTTAAATCTGCCATTTTTCTATTTGAATTTTCTTGTTTTAAATAATTGTAATTTTTGAATGTCTATTCATTTGAACGATTACCGCTCAGACAATGTTTTTAAGATTCCTGAAATATTGGATCCACCCGATTGAAGTGCTGAAATAACATTTTTGGCGGGAGATTGAAGTAATGTAATCACATCTCCAATCAACTCCTCTTTTGACTTAATGGATTCCAATACGTCAATTTGGTCATCGCCTATGTAAATGGCCTCTTCGATATAGGCCCCTTTCAATACAGGTTTTTCGGATTTTTTACGGAAAGTTTTGATCAACTTGGCTGGGGTATTACCCACCTCTGAAAACATCAAAGAGGTATTGCCTTTCAATACTTCTTTTAAGTTCCCAAAATCTTTGTCAGAGGCCTCCATGGCTTTCGCCAACAAGGTATTCTTGACAACAGACAATTTGATGTTTGCCTTAAAACATGCCCTGCGCAATGCAGTCGTTTGAACTGCATCGAGACCGGCAATATCGGTCAAATAAAGATTTTTTACCGAGGATAACCTTTCGGTTAAATCTTGGATTTCTTGTACTTTTTGCTCTTTTGTCATTCCTTAAATTTTAAGGCTAAGCCAATTTAGTTTCAATGCCAATTCCGGGACTCATGGTACTGGACATGGAAATGCTTTTGATATAAGTTCCTTTGATCGTAGTGGGTTTCAACTTGTGAATGGTCTTGAGCAACTCATTGGCATTCTCTTCGATCTTTTTAGATTCGAATGAGACTTTGCCAATGGAAGCGTGAACGATTCCATTTTTGTCCACTTTAAAATCAATTTTTCCTCCTTTAACATCAGAGACTGCCTTTTTGATGTCCATAGTTACGGTTCCGGTTTTGGGATTGGGCATCAAACCTCGGGGACCTAAAACCCGTCCCAAGGGACCCAATTTACCCATCACACTGGGCATGGTAACAATTACATCGACGTCTGTCCAGCCATCTTTGATTTTTTGAAGGTACTCATCCAAGCCTATGAAATCGGCACCTGCCTCTTTTGCTTCTGCTTCTTTGTCGGGAGTAACCAAGGCCAAAACCCTGAGGGTTTTACCCGTCCCATGGGGAAGTGTAACCACACCTCGTACCATTTGATTGGCCTTTTTGGGATCCACACCCAAACGAATGGCCAAGTCTACTGACGCATCGAATTTTGTGGTGGTCACATCTTTGACCAAAGAAGAAGCATCTGCTAGAGAGTACAAGGACTTAATGTCCACTTTGGCTCTGGCTTCTTTTTGTTTTTTTGATAATCTTGCCATAACTAATTTTTTAAGAGTTAGAAGGGAATTCTCCTTTGACAGTGAATCCCATCGAACGGGCAGTACCAGCGACCATTTTCATGGCTGATTCTATGGTAAAAGCATTTAAATCTTGCATTTTATCCTCAGCAATGGTTTTGACTTGATCCCAAGTAACCGAGGCTACTTTGGTTCTGTTGGGTTCGCCGGAACCCTTTTTAGCTTTGGCTGCTTCCATCAATTGAACGGCCGCCGGAGGTGTCTTAATTACAAATTCAAACGATTTGTCTTTGTATACAGAAATCACTACCGGTAATACTTTTCCGGGCTTATCTTGGGTTCGCGCATTGAACTGCTTACAAAACTCCATGATATTGACTCCTGCGGCACCTAGCGCGGGTCCAACCGGTGGCGATGGATTCGCAGCACCTCCCCGAACTTGAAGTTTAAGAACTTTATCTATTTCTTTTGCCATTATTTAATAATTAACGTTGTAGAAGTTTCAAGTGGAAGCTAAAACTTCTGGTATCAGTAACATTTATAATTTTTCTACTTGCATATAACTCAATTCCAAAGGTGTCTTTCGACCAAAAATCTTCACCATTACCTCTAGTTTTCTCTTTTCCTCATTCACCTTTTCAATGGATCCGTTGAAACCGTTGAAAGGTCCGTCGATCACCTTGACATTCTCCCCTCTTGTAAAAGGAATGGCAATGTGTTCTGTGGTCATGGTCAACTCGTCTACTTTACCCAACATCCTGTTGACCTCGGCAATTCTTAGTGGGACAGGATCTCCTCCTTTGGTCTCTCCTAAGAATCCAATGACATTGGTTACAGATTTTATGATATGGGGTATTTCTCCGGTCAAATTGGCTTTGATCATTATATAACCGGGAAAGTATACTTTCTCTTTGTTGATCTTTTTTCCGTTTCGGATTTGGACCACTTTTTCCATGGGGACCAAAATATCTTCCACCTGATCGGCATAGCCCAAACGGCTAATTTCGCTCATGATGTAGTCTTTAATCTTGGCTTCTTGGCCACTCACCGCTCTGATTACATACCAATTCTTTGTAACGACTTCTGCCATGCTTATCCGTTAATCAATTGAAAATAGAATCCTACCACTTCTGAGAGTACAGTATCAGCTCCCCAAATGGCGAGTGAGAAAATCACTGAAAACACCAAAACAATAACGACCAATCGTTGAAGTTC
Organism: Flavobacteriaceae bacterium; assembly: GCA_041254175.1. Lineage (GTDB taxonomy): Bacteria > Bacteroidota > Bacteroidia > Flavobacteriales > Flavobacteriaceae > UBA8316. The sequence goes on from JBESZM010000021.1 coordinate 26,594, forward strand.
AGCACGGGGTGTCCAAGACACATTGTTTCTCAATTCCTCAAACGAATCTTTTATGTAGTCGATAACTGCTGACATACTAATTGTTTATTTTGCACGGGTTGAGAGGCTCGAACTCCCGACACCTGGTTTTGGAGACCAGTGCTCTACCAACTGAGCTAAACCCGTTTTTATTTGACACAAAAGGCATCCGCCAGAGGCGGACACCTTAAGGTCATACTAAAAACTTATTTGTTTAGTCTAAAATCTCAGTAACCTGACCTGCTCCAACAGTTCTTCCTCCTTCACGAATCGCAAATCTAAGACCTACGTTCAATGCAATGGGCTGAATCAAATCTACTGTTATGGTTAGGTTGTCACCTGGCATTACCATCTCAACTCCATCAGGCAATACAATGTTTCCTGTAACGTCTGTAGTTCTTACATAGAACTGTGGACGGTAATTGTTATGGAAAGGTGTGTGACGACCTCCTTCTTCTTTTTTCAAGATATAGACCTCAGCTTTAAATTTGGCATGAGGGGTAACTGAACCAGGCTTACAAATAACCATACCCCTTTTGATGTCTGTTTTTTCAACACCTCTCAAAAGAATACCTACGTTATCTCCTGCTTCTCCTCGATCTAATATTTTTCTGAACATTTCTACACCAGTAATGGTTGACTTCATTTTTTCAGCTCCCATTCCAATGATGTCCACTTCGTCACCAGTGTTGGCAACTCCGGTTTCGATTCTTCCTGTAGCCACAGTCCCACGACCAGTAATAGAGAAAACGTCCTCTACTGGCATCAAGAAATCTTTTTCTACGTCACGCTTAGGCAATTCGATCCATCCGTCAACTTCTTCCATCAACTTAAGGACTGTATCTACCCACTTTTGTTCTCCATTCAATGCACCAAGAGCTGATCCCAGTATAACAGGAGTGTTGTCTCCATCATAATCGTAGAAAGAAAGCAATTCTCTTACTTCCATCTCAACCAACTCTAAAAGCTCTTCGTCATCCACCATATCGGCTTTGTTCAAGAATACTACTATTCTTGGAACACCTACCTGTCTGCCCAACAAGATGTGCTCGCGGGTTTGTGGCATAGGTCCATCAGTTGCAGCAACAACCAAGATTGCACCGTCCATTTGTGCGGCACCCGTAACCATGTTCTTTACATAGTCAGCGTGACCAGGACAATCAACGTGCGCATAGTGACGATTTTCCGTTTGATATTCAACGTGTGAAGTATTAATGGTAATACCACGTTCTTTTTCTTCTGGTGCGTTATCAATTTGATCAAAGCTTTTTGCTTCTGACATTCCAGCGTCTGCAAGCACTTTTGTGATCGCAGCTGTAAGTGTTGTTTTACCGTGATCTACGTGGCCGATGGTTCCAATGTTTAAGTGGGGTTTTGACCGATCAAAAGTTTCTTTAGCCATAATTTATGTTGTATCTATATTGTTTAAGCGGGTGCAAATTTAGTAATTTTTTATTATTAACGTATTTATTTGCTTACATTTTTTGGAATTTTTGAGCTTTTTTTTTATGCCTTATTTTAAGCGGTGCCTCACCCCAAAAAACAGAATCAAAAAATAGTCCAAATCACCCCTCGATGTTCCTCCCTAAATATCTCTGGCTAAATTGAATTGTATCCAAAATCTAGGGGGTTAAATCTCTAAAAAAACAATTTTTGACCCCAAAAATTATTGATATCAAATCTCTCAAAAAAAGGATAGATCAATCTTAAAAATCGTCTTTAAAAATGGGACACAGTCCATTATGATTTCACTCTTATTTTGTACTTTTACATCCACTAAATTAGAATTACATGGCTTTTGACATTGAGATGATCAAGCACAATTATGCGCAACTAGAGGAACGCATAACCCTTGCAAAAAATATTTTAAACCGTCCGCTCACTTCAAGTGAAAAGATTCTTTACGCCCATTTGTGGGATAAAAAACCAAGTCAGTCCTTCAAAAGAGGGGAAGATTATGTCAATTTTGCTCCAGACCGCATTGCCTGTCAGGATGCCACTGCACAAATGGCTTTACTGCAATTCATGCAGGCAGGCAAGACCAAAGTGGCCGTACCCACTACCGTTCACTGCGACCACTTGATACAAGCCAAAGAAGGAGCTGCAGCTGATCTAAAATCGGCCAATAGTTCCAGTGCAGAGGTTTTCAATTTTCTAGAATCGGTGTCCAACAAATACGGTATTGGTTTTTGGAAACCGGGTGCAGGAATCATCCACCAAGTGGTTTTGGAAAATTATGCTTTTCCCGGAGGGATGATGATTGGGACAGATTCCCATACCGTTAATGCAGGAGGACTGGGTATGGTTGCCATAGGTGTTGGAGGAGCCGATGCCGTAGATGTAATGGCAGGCATGCCTTGGGAACTTAAATTTCCAAAAATGATCGGTGTAAAATTGACCGGAAAACTCAATGGCTGGACCGCCCCAAAGGATGTTATCCTTAAAGTAGCCGGTATTCTTACCGTAAAAGGAGGAACCGGAGCCATCATAGAATATTTTGGCCCTGGAGCAGAGTCCATGTCTTGTACCGGAAAAGGAACCATTTGTAATATGGGTGCCGAAGTAGGGGCCACCACCTCTACTTTTGGATACGACTCCTCCATGGAAAGATACCTGAGGGCTACCGGAAGAGATGATGTGGCTGATGCAGCCAACCAGGTTAAAGAACACCTCACCGCAGATCCGGAAGTTTATGCCCAACCTGAAAAGTATTTTGATCAAGTCATCGAAATCAATTTGGACAGCTTGATGCCGCATATCAATGGCCCTTTCACTCCAGATTTGGCGACTCCCGTAGATCAAATGAGTGAAAAAGCTACCGAAGGAGAATGGCCATTGAAAGTAGAATGGGGATTGATTGGATCCTGTACCAATTCCTCTTACGAGGATTTGTCCAGAGCCGCCAGTATTGCCCAACAAGCTGTGGATAAAAAATTAGTAACCAAGGCTGAATTTGGAATCAACCCCGGATCGGAGCAAGTAAGATATACTGCCGAAAGGGATGGATTGCTGAGAATTTTTGAAGACCTCAACGCCAAAATATTCACCAATGCCTGCGGACCCTGTATTGGTCAATGGGATAGGGCTGGAGCAGACAAAGCAGAAAAAAATTCCATCATCCACTCCTTTAACCGAAATTTCTCCAAACGTGCCGATGGCAATCCCAATACCCATGCTTTTGTAGCCTCTCCAGAGATGGTCGCGGCTGTTGCCATATCAGGAAGATTGGATTTTAACCCCATGACCGATAGCTTGCTCAACGAAGAAGGTGAATCTGTCATGCTCGATGCTCCCCAAGGTATGGAACTCCCTCCCAAGGGATTTGATGTTGAAGACAACGGATACCTCGCTCCCGAAGCCGATGGTTCGGGGGTCAATGTAGTGGTCAAAGAGGACTCGGAGAGGCTCCAACTGCTCACCCCTTTTAATCCATGGGATGGAAAAAACCTTATGAACGCAAAATTGCTTCTAAAAGCCTTTGGAAAATGTACTACCGATCACATATCCATGGCTGGTCCTTGGTTGAGGTATCGCGGACATTTGGACAACATCTCCAACAACTGCTTTATCGGAGCCGTCAATGCCTTCAACGAAAAAACCAATTTTGTCAAAAACCAATTGACAGGAGACTATGGAGGAGTGCCCGACGTTCAAAGAGCTTACAAAAAAGAAGGCATACCCACAGTGGTTGTAGGAGATCACAACTATGGAGAGGGATCGTCCCGAGAACATGCCGCCATGGAACCCCGTCACTTGGGGGTCAAAGTGGTTCTGGTAAAGTCTTTTGCCAGAATACACGAAACCAACCTCAAAAAGCAAGGCATGTTGGGCATCACATTTGCCAACGAAAACGACTACGATTTGATTCAGGAAGACGACGTATTCAACTTTGTTGATTTGGCGTCATTTGCTCCCGGTAAAGCCATCACCATCGAAGTGGTACACGCAGACGGTTCAAAAGATACCATCTCCGCCAACCATACCTACAATGCCCAACAGATTGAGTGGTATAAGGAAGGTTCTGCTTTGAATTTGATCAAAAAACAAAATTCGCTCAGCTAGTTCATTTTAAAAACAGACCAATTAACCATCGTTATTTTTTAAAATGACAGCTTCTCGTTTCAAATTTATTTTCAAACTCCGCTTGGAAGAGTTTTTAGCATTGGTTTTACTGATTCCAATGCTTTTTTTTATGATTATTTACTATAATAAAGAAGGATTTAGAGCCTCCAATATTGATCGTTTTTTGATTACCGGACTGGTTTTTTTCCTTTTTTTAGGTATTATCAAGCTCAAAGATTTAAAGGTGTTGTTGAGATCCAAAATGGGACGCCTGATCAAAATCGTTCTTGATTTTCTGCGCGAAACCCTCCCTTTTGCATTTTGTATTTCCATTTATACCAATATGCACGATATGGTTCATTTGGTGAACCCCAATGATGTTGATGCTACCTTAATTACTTGGGATGAATACCTACTGGGTTTTCAACCTGCCATTTATTTGGAACAATTCATCACACCAGATCTGACCGATTTCATGTATTTTTCCTACAGCTCTTTTTTGATCTACATTTTGCTTTTCACCATGTACTTGTATGTCCGAAAAAAGAATGTTGCTTTTCGCGAAACTTTGGTTTCTGTAATTCTCACCTTTTACATTGGATATGTAGGCTATGTTATTTTTCCTGCTGTAGGTCCAAAGTTTACCATGACTCATTTGTTTGAAACCTCTCTCTCCGGTTCCTATATCACAGACAGACTCTCCTTTCTTATGAATTATGAGATTTCGGAATACACCCGGCGTGACTGTTTTCCTAGCCTGCACAACGGGGTGATCTTTTTAATTCTATTGTTTGCATTCAAACATGAAAAGATTTATGCTTATCTGTTCTTGCCTTTTGCCATAGCACTATTTATTTCAACCCTATACCTTCGCTATCACTATTTTGTCGACATGATTGCTGGATTTCTACTTGCCATAATCATTTTTTACCTCGGGCCGGTTATGAACAACCATTGGGAAAAGAAAAGCTCTGAATACAAACAAGTTTGAGCATTCTAAAAAGTCTCGTTACAAAATTACCCTAATGGCTTGCTGTGCCCAGATATTGAAGATCAGCAAAAGTAAATTGATTTCTAGAAGGGCCATAATAAATCTTATGATTCACCAATAAAAAAAACCCCACTTGGGAGGGTTTATTCATTTTAGGGATTGGACTTTTTTACTTCCTCCAAAATCAAACTTAAAATCTCGTTTTGTTTTTTGAGCTGAAATAAAACATCTCTATCGGTTGTTTTTTGTTCGATAGTTCTTGTTTTGTTAAAATATTTCATAATCATTAATAATTAATGCTGCCATAAATCAATTGGGAAGAATGATGAAATCTTAACAAACTAATAGACATAAATTCTTCGCTTATCGATTTATTTTAGCGTTAAACTTATGTAACGATTTTTCCGGATGCGTTCTCTCCACCCGCGACTCTATTTTTACTCCCAGTCCACACGGGATCATTAAATTTAAACATTTTATTTGAAAACCTTCAATATAAGGTTTAAAATACTTGATTATAAAGACCAACAATTCCCTACTATGTATGA
>JBESZM010000022.1:0-13616 GCA_041254175.1 Flavobacteriaceae bacterium
ATGCCTTTTGTGATATTGATGACCATGATGGGGATCATCTCACTGTCCGGAATCGTTGTGAACAATGGTGTAGTGTTATTGGACTATACCCAATTGTTGATCGACAGGAAAAAGTTGGCTCTGGAACTTCCCCAGGAAAGCATGTTACCCAATGCCGAAGCCATTGAAGCCATTATCGAAGGAGGAACCGCAAGATTGCGCCCGGTGATCCTCACTGCTGTGACCACCATATTGGGACTGATTCCATTGGCCATTGGCCTTAATATCGACTTTTTCTCCTTGTTTTCGGAATGGGATCCGAAGGTATTTATAGGAGGAGACAATGTTATTTTCTGGGGACCTCTGGCCAAGACTGTGATCTTTGGATTGACCTTTGCTACTTTCCTCACCCTGATCATTGTCCCCGCTACTTTCCTGATCAGCTACCAGATCAAGCTGAAATGGAAAAAGCTATTTCAAAAATAATTTTTGGTCATGGAAAAGGCTTATTACATTTGCAACTAATTCAAATAAAATGTTGAGATCCCACCACTGCGGCGCATTGAATGAAAATCATTCCAACGAAGAAGTTACCCTGGCCGGATGGGTACAAAAAATCAGGAATAAAGGTTTTATCGTTTGGATCGATTTGAGGGATCGTTTTGGGATCACCCAATTGGTTTTTGACGAGGAGCGTACACCCGAAGCGGTCTATAAAAAATCGTTGGAGTTGGGTCGCGAGGACGTGATCCAAATCAAAGGAAAAGTAATCGAGAGGGAATCCAAAAACCGCAATATGGCTACCGGAGGGATCGAAATATTGGCAACGGAGTTAACGGTATTAAACGCCTCCAAAACCCCGCCCTTTACCATTGAAAATGAAACGGACGGAGGGGACGAGCTGCGGATGCAATATCGCTATTTGGATTTAAGACGCAGCCGGGTAAGAGAGAATCTCATCTTTAGGCACAAAGTGACGATGGCGGTTCGGAATTTTTTATCCCAAGCAGACTTTATCGATGTAGAAACACCCTATTTGATTAAATCTACTCCTGAGGGAGCTCGTGATTTTGTCGTACCCTCCAGAATGAACAGCGGACAATTTTATGCCCTACCTCAATCTCCACAGACCTTTAAGCAACTCCTGATGATCGCAGGTTTTGACAAATATTTCCAAATCGTAAAATGCTTTAGGGATGAGGATCTAAGGGCCGACCGGCAACCGGAATTTACACAGATCGATTGTGAAATGACATTTGTTGAACAAGAGGATGTATTGGCTCAATTTGAGGCCATGATCCAACACCTTTTGAAAGAAATTAAAGGTGTGGAGTTGGGTGACTTTCCCCGAATCACTTTTGCAGAAGCAATGGAAAAGTACGGTAATGACAAACCCGATATACGTTTTGGAATGACTTTTGGAGAACTGAATGCATTGGCACAAAACAAGGGCTTTAATGTATTTGACAGTCAAGAATTGGTCGTGGGAATTGCAGTGGCAGGGGGTGCCAACATGACCCGAAAAGAAATTGATGGATGGATCGAATGGGTAAAGCGTCCTCAAATCGGCGCCAAAGGTTTGGTATGGGTAAAATGTAACGAGGATGGAAGCTACAAATCCTCTGTCGATAAATTTTTTGGCAGTGAAGATCTGTCCCAATGGGCAACTGCAACAGGAGCAAATGCCGGAGATTTGATCTTTGTGATGGCAGGGCCAGCCCAAGCCACACGAACCCAACTGAGTGCACTGCGCATGGAAATTGCCGAGCAAATGGGACTGAGAAAACCCGACCAGTTTGCCGCCCTTTGGGTAACCGACTTTCCGCTGCTGGAATGGGACGATGAGACGCAGCGATATCACGCCATGCACCACCCTTTTACCGCTCCTAAAAAAGAGGATATTGATTTGTTGGAAAGCGACCCCGCTAATGCAAAGGCCAATGCCTATGATCTGGTATTGAATGGAAATGAAATTGGTGGTGGTTCCATCCGAATACACGATACAGCCCTGCAAGAGAAAATGTTTGATCTGCTGGGATTCACAGAAAAAGAAGCCCAAGAACAATTTGGCTTTTTGATGGATGCCTTCCAATACGGTGCTCCACCCCACGGTGGAATTGCATTGGGACTTGATCGTTTGGTAGCCATACTTGGAGGGAGCGAGACCATCAGAGACTTTATCGCCTTCCCCAAAAATAACAACGGTAGAGATGTGATGATCAATGCACCGTCAGCTTTAGAAGATGCCCAATTGGAAGAATTATACCTTAAATCACTGCCCAAGAATCCTTGATAAAAGAAAATTCCTACAATCACTAAAGTCATTAACCATGAAATATTTATTGAGATTTCTTTTTTTAGGAATTCTATTGAGTTTGGCAGTGGGGCTTTATGTAAATAGTACTGGGAATTCTCTTTTGGGAAATAAAATCATAGGATTCACCGTATTGACTTCGGCGTTCATCTTCATGCCTCTTTTTTTGGCACACCGGTGGAAAGGAAAAAAGCTTAAAGACTACACCCTTTCCAAAGAGAATTTGGAGAAACTTCGGGATTTAGATCAAAAAAAATGATCTAATTGAGTTTACCCGCCTAAGAAAGTGTAACTTGCACAAAATTTTTAAATTAATATATGACTGGTACAGTTAAATTCTTTAATGGATCCAAAGGTTATGGGTTCATTACCAATGACGAAACTTCAGAGGATGTTTTCGTTCACGTTTCTGCCCTTGATGGGCTAACACTCCAAGAGGGTGATAAGGTTGAATATGTAGAAGAAGAAGGAAAAAAAGGGAAGCAAGCTTCGCAAATTTCCCTGTTATAATATACATTACGACTCATTAAAAGCCTCCTTAGTGGAGGCTTTTTTTATGTTCTTTTTTTTTGAAAAAATCCCTGAATTAAAGCCGCTGCCTCATCAGCCATAATCCCACCATAAACGGTAGCCTTGGGGTGAGGGTTCAATTGGGCCTGTTGATATCCTCTTTTTTTGTCTTCGGCTCCAAAAACAATTTTACTCAGCTGTGACCAATAAATGGCTCCCATACACATCACACAGGGTTCCAGCGTAACATAAAGGCTACAATCGCTTAAATATTTTCCGTTTAAAAAGTGTGCCGCTGCTGTGATGGCTTGCATTTCAGCATGTGCTGTTACATCATTCAGCCGCTCGGTCAAATTGTGCGCTCTGGCAATGATTTTGTTGTCGATCACCACCACAGCCCCCACAGGCACTTCATCCGCATCATAGGCTTTTTGGGCCTCAACCAAGGCCTGCTTCATGAAATAATGGTCATCAAACATTTCCACGAGGTGAAAATACAAAACCACTCCTGCGGGTACAAGCGAAACTTTATCTTTGTAACTTAACCCAATCGTTAATCACCCTAGAATGAGTGGAAAAAAAAGACTCTTCCTCCTTGATGCCTACGCCCTGATCTTTAGGGGCTATTATGCTTTTATCAAAAATCCCCGCATCAATTCCAAAGGCATGAACACCTCGGCCATTATGGGCTTTATGAATTCACTTTTGGATGTGATCAAACGCGAAAAGCCCGACCACCTGGCAGTTTGCTTTGACAAAGGAGGCTCTCAGGAAAGGACAGAGATGTTTACCGAATACAAGGCCAACCGAGACGAAACTCCCGAAGCCATTGTCATTGCAGTGCCCTACATTCAAAAAATACTCCAGGCAATGCATATACCGGTAGTGGTAAAGGAGGGCTTTGAAGCCGATGACATCATTGGCACCTTGGCCAAACAAGCGGAAAAAGAAGATTACCAAACCTTTATGGTAACCCCGGATAAAGATTTTGCCCAACTGGTTTCGGAAAACATATTCATGTATCGCCCCGCCCGTATGGGCAATGGTATCGAAATTTGGGGAGTACCCGAAGTTCAAGAAAAATTTGAAGTCGAAAGACCGGAGCAGGTCATCGATTACTTGGGCATGATGGGCGACAGCGTAGACAACATTCCCGGACTGCCCGGGGTGGGAGACAAAACTGCCAAAAAGTTCCTCAAGCAGTTTGGCAGTATGGAAAACCTACTCGACAATCTCGACCAGGTTCAAGGCAAACTCAAAGAAAAGATTGAGGCCAACAAAGATTTGGGTGTGCTGTCCAAAAAACTGGCGACCATCATTACCGATGTCCCCGTTCAATTCAACGAAAAAGATTATGAGCTTTCTGATCCCGATATGGATGCTGCCTCTGCCATTTTTGAAGAACTGGAATTCAGAAGGATACAGGAAAACTTTAAAAGGATTTTTACTCTTAATCCAGAATCAAACCCCGTAACAACACCATCAGCTCCCCCAGCTGCCCCTGCACCTAATGCCCAGTTTGATCTCTTTAATCCCCCACCGGGACAAGGAACGACCGCTGTAGCTGAAACTTCAAGAAACAACCGACAATCGGTCAACCACCAATACCAATGGGTGGATAGCCCTGCCGGAAGATCCTTGTTGCTTGAAAAATTACTCCAACAAACCAGCGTTTGTTTTGATACGGAAACCACCGGACTGGATGCCCTGCAAGCTGAGTTGGTCGGCATCGCTTTTAGCTGGGAACAACAAAAAGGTTACTACCTGGCTCTGCCTCATAATAAAGAAGAGGCCCAAGCCATCATCGATACTTTTCGACCCTTTTTTGAAAATCCGCAGATTGAAAAAATTGGTCACAACCTGAAATACGATCTGAAAGTTTTGCTCAAATATGACCTTAGGGTCGCAGGGCCGCTTTTTGACACCATGATCGCCCATTACCTGATCAATCCCGATATGCGGCACAATATGGATATTTTGGCAGAAACTTATCTGAATTACAGCCCACAATCCATCACCGAATTGATCGGTAAAAAAGGAAAAAATCAGGGCAGTATGCGTGATGTGCCTTTGGATCAACAAACCCAATATGCCGTTGAAGATGCCGACATCACCCTCCAGCTCAAACATCATTTTGAAAAAGAACTTGCCGAAGCCCACACCACCGAGCTCTTTAAAACCGTTGAGCTTCCTTTGGTTGAAGTATTGACCGATATTGAAGCAGAAGGTATCAATCTGAATGTGGATTTCCTGAATGAACTGTCCAAAACCCTGACGGCTGATATTGCGATTTTAGAAAAAGAAATTTTTACCGAAGTAGGGGAAACTTTTAATTTGGCTTCTCCCAAACAATTGGGGGTCATACTTTTTGAAAAACTTAAACTGGTAGATAAACCCAAAAAAACCAAAACCGGACAGTACTCCACCGCTGAAGACATTCTCTCCTACCTGGCCAAAGACCACCCCATAGTAGCCAAGATATTGGAATGGCGCTCCCTACAAAAGCTGGAAAACACCTATGTATCGGCTTTACCCAATGACCTCAACCCCCGTACCCAAAGGATCCATACGGTTTATAACCAGGCAGTAGCAGCCACTGGACGTTTGAGCAGCAACAACCCCAACCTTCAAAACATTCCCATCCGTACCCCCAGAGGGCAAGAGGTACGCAAAGCTTTTATCCCCAGAGATAAAGACCACATACTGATGGCTGCAGATTACTCTCAGATCGAATTGCGGATCATCGCTGCCCTGAGCAAAGACCCTGCCATGGTCAAAGCTTTTCAGAACAACGAAGACATTCATGCTTCCACCGCTGCAAGAGTGTTTGATGTTCCTTCCGAAGAAGTGACCCGCGAACAAAGAAGCAATGCCAAAACGGTGAACTTTGGGATCATTTACGGGGTTTCGGCCTTTGGGTTAAGCCAACAGACCAACCTGAACCGCTCTGAGTCCAAAGAACTCATCGATACCTATTATGCCAGTTACCCCCAATTGAAACAATACATCGCTGACCAAGTGAACTTTGCCCGTGAACACGGCTATGTGGCCACCGTTTTGGGACGACGCCGATACCTCAAAGACATCAACTCCCAAAATGCCGTGGTAAGAGGTGCGGCAGAACGCAATGCCGTCAATGCTCCCATTCAGGGAAGTGCTGCCGATATCATCAAACTGGCCATGATCCAAATACACCAAAAAATCAAAACAGAAAATTGGCAATCCAAAATGTTACTCCAAGTCCATGATGAATTGGTCTTTGACGTGCTAAAAAGCGAAAAAGAAGACTTTGAAAAAATGGTCAAAACCGAAATGGAAAATGCTTTTGATATCGGACTGCCCTTATTGGTAGACGTTGGTTTTGGAGAGAATTGGCTGGAGGCGCACTAAATCTAGATGGTTCAAGCGGGTGTGATTACCTCAGATCAATTGTTCACTGAATGATTTTTTCATGATCATCTAAAATCAAAGTTCTGAGAAGTTTTTTCTCAAATTCATCAAGCATTCTCCCAATAGAAAAATACATCCTTGAGACAATGAAAGCCGTTTCAAAAAAAGCTCCAGGTCAAAGGATTTGGAGAGAAACTTAAGGGTAAATATTCAAAAGATAGGGCGTAAATTTTAGAAGGACTCCAAAACCTTTAAGTTATTAAAATCATAAAACTTACCGACCAGTAATAAAAAGGTGAAAATATTTTTACAGAAAACGGAATAATTGTAGATTTGCAGCCCTGAAAAGGGTATTTAAAAAATTTAATCGTGGATACACTGAGTTATAAAACCATTTCGGCCAACGCCAAAACTGTTGACAAGCAGTGGGTATTGGTAGATGCCGACAGCATTCCCCTGGGAAGAGTTGCCTCTATAGTGGCAATACACATTCGCGGGAAACACAAAACCAATTACACTCCCCATGTTGACTGTGGTGACAACGTCATTGTGATCAACGCCGGAAAAGTAAGTTTGTCGGGAAACAAGTGGAAGCAAAAGCAATACATTCGCCATACGGGATATCCCGGAGGACAAAGATCACTCAATGCAGAGCAGTTGAATGCCAAAGGTCCAGAGCGTTTGATCGAAAATGCCGTTAGAGGAATGTTACCCAAAAATAAACTGGGAGCAGCGTTGTTTAGAAATCTCAAAGTTTTTGTCGGCAGCGAGCACAGCCACGAAGCTCAAAAACCCAAGACCATTAATATCAAAGAACACATATAAATGGAAGTCATTCATACTATCGGTAGAAGAAAAACCTCTGTTGCCCGTCTCTACGTTTCCAAAGGAAAAGGAGCCATCACGGTAAACAAAAAGAATTACACCGAGTTTTTTCCGACTGCCACTTTACAATACAAAATCATCCAACCCCTTGCATTGACAGAAAATGAAGGCAATTTTGACCTTAAAGTGACCGTAAAAGGCGGTGGCTACAATGGTCAGGCAGAGGCGGTTAGACTTGCAATTTCCAGAGCATTGTGCAAAATCGATGAGGAAAACAGAACGGTTCTGAAACCAGAAGGCCTGTTGACCCGTGATCCAAGAATGGTGGAGCGCAAAAAATTCGGACAGAAAAAAGCAAGGAAAAAGTATCAATTCTCCAAGCGTTAAAAGCGTTTTGGAGCTGATAAGTTCATTTATTTCATTAAACCCTGTTGCTTGAACCGCTAAGGCGGGAACCAGTTTAGCATCTAAATAAACCCAAAGGTTTATTGCTACTATCAAGAGAACGTAAACTAAAACTATGGCACAAACCAACGTAAAAGACCTGCTTTCTGCAGGCGTCCATTTTGGACATCTTACCCGTAAATGGAATCCCAACATGGCTCCCTACATCTATATGGAGCGAAACGGGATCCACATCATCAGCCTCTACAAAACAGTGGCTAAGATCGAAGAAGCCTCTGAGGCTATGAAAAAGATCGCTGCCTCCGGCCGAAAGATCCTATTTGTAGCGACTAAAAAACAAGCGAAAGACATTGTGGCCGAATCGGCTCAAAAAGTAAAAATGCCCTACATCACCGAGCGCTGGCCCGGAGGGATGTTGACCAATTTTGTTACCATCCGCAAAGCCGTTAAGAAAATGGCCGCCATCGACCGAATGAAAAAGGACGGAACTTTCGAAACCCTCTCTAAAAAAGAAAAATTACAAGTCGACCGACTGAGAGCAAAATTAGAGAAAAACCTCGGGTCAATCAACGACATGACCCGATTGCCCGGTGCCCTTTTTGTCGTAGACATCAAAAGAGAACACATTGCGATCAAAGAAGCGCAAAAGCTAAAAATCCCGATTTTTGCTATGGTAGATACGAATTCGGATCCCAGAGAAGTGGATTTCGTGATCCCTGCCAATGACGATGCGACCAAGTCCATCGACAAGATCATGTCTTTGATGGTCGACGCCGTTCAGGAGGGACTCCAAGAGCGTAAGAACGAAAAAGAGTCTCAAGAACAAGCGCAAAAAGAAGGAGAAGCTGAAACTGAAAAAACTGAGGCTGCTGCGGATGCAACTGTTGCTGAGCAGGCAGAAGAAGCCCCTGCTGTTGAGGAAGCCAAAGAAGAAGCTCCAGCTTCCGAAGATCAAGCCGCTACCGATGGTAGTGAAAAAGAATAATTAACCATTATACATTTAGCATGAAAATTACAGCCGCAGAAGTTAATAAACTACGCAAGTCCACCGGGGCAGGCATGATGGATTGTAAAAAAGCATTGGTAGAAGCCGAAGGCGATTTTGATAAAGCCGTTGAGAACCTGAGAAAGAAAGGTCAAAAAGTAGCTGCCAATCGAGCCGATAGAGAATCCTCTGAGGGTGCAGCATTGGCCAAAGTAAACGAGGACAATACTGCCGGTGTTTTGGTATCGGTCAACTGTGAAACCGATTTTGTTGCCAAAAATGACTCCTATCAGGAGTTGGCTCATGCTTTGGCAGATCACGCATTGGGTTTTGATACCAAAGATGCTTTCTTATCGAGTGAATTTCAGGGGATGACCGTAGCTGAAAAATTAACCGAACAAACCGGAGTGATCGGTGAAAAAATTGAAATCGGTGGATTCAGCAAACTCACTGCTCCCTATGTAGGTTCTTACATACATGCCGGTAATAAAATTGCCACTTTGGTCGGTCTTTCGGGCATTGTTGACAATGCCGCAGAGATCGCCAAAAATGTAGCCATGCAAGCCGCCGCAATGAACCCCATTGCCCTTAACGAAGACGGTGTAGATGCTACTATAGTTGAAAAAGAAATTGAGATTGCCAAAGACCAATTGCGTCAAGAAGGGAAGCCTGAGGCCATGTTAGACAATATTGCCAAAGGTAAGATCAAGCGTTTCTTCAAAGACAACACTTTGGTCAACCAAGCCTATATCAAGGACGGTAAAATTTCGGTATCCGACTACGTTAAATCCGCCGACCCGGATTTGGTGATTACCGGTTTTCAACGTGTTGCTTTGGGTTAAAAATGCAACCAAACCAAAAAATAAAAGCACTTCCTTTGGAGGTGCTTTTTTTGTAAAAAACTTAACTTGTGGTATGGAGAACAATCAGAAGCGTTGCCCTTGGTGCGAAGGAGATGTATTGTACGAAAAGTATCACGACCAGGAGTGGGGTGTTCCCATTTTTGATGACCTGAAATTGTTCGAGTTTCTCACTTTAGAAACCTTCCAGGCGGGACTGAGTTGGATTACGGTTTTGCAAAAAAGAGAACATTTTAGAGTGGCTTTTGACCAGTTTGATTACGAAAAAGTAGCGCTATATGGAGATGAAGAAATTAAGGCTTTGATAGAGAACGAAGGCATCATCAGAAACAAACAAAAGATCAAAGCAGCGGTAAACAACGCCCAACGTTTTATTGCAATGCGCCAAAAACACGGAACCTTTTCCCAATACATTTGGGATTTTGTCGGAGGAAAACCCCTGCAAAACAGCTTTAAAACCCTTGAAGAAATCCCTGCGAAAACAACACTTTCCGATACCATCAGTAAAGATCTAAAACAAAACGGATTTCAATTTGTGGGCCCCACAGTGATTTACGCCCATATGCAAGCCACAGGCATGGTCAATGACCATTTGGTAGGTTGTTTTCGATATCAGGAATTATCCCAATAGATTAGAAAGGCAGATCATCGTCCGGCCCGTCTGTAGCATCATCGGCAGGTTCGAATGCGGGAGGTGGAGGCATGGGAGGCATTTCCGAACTTGACGATGCTGCAACAGCTTCAATGCGCCATCCCTGAATGGAGTTAAAATACTTGGTCTCCCCCTGAGGGTTGACCCACTCTCGGCCCCTGAGGTTGATCCCTATTTTTACATTTTGACCCATCTGAAAAGCATTGAGCAAATCGCATTTGTCTTGGATAAACTCCACCAGTATGTGTTGAGGATATTGCTCCTCAGTCGTGATGACCACCTCTCTTTTCCTAAATCCGTTGTTGCCATACGTTTTGGTCTCATCCAACCATTTTATCTTTCCGGAAACTTCCATATTACGATTTTTGATGTTAGGGCAAATTTATAAAAAGTTTTGTCCGGAAAAGGGTGGAATGCTTTTCTTTTATTTACAGTATCTTAGCTTTATCTAATACTGCAATGAGGTGCTTGGTTTCATCAAAAAAAACAAGAACAACAGTTGGCTTTTGGGGGCCTTTCTAATCGTTGCTTTGATCTTGTGGAACACCAATATTTTATTTCAAAATCTCAAAAAAGAGGAGCGTGCCAAGATGGAGTTATGGGGCATGGCTCAACAAGAGTTGATCGAAAACAGTACTGTCAACAACCTTACTTTTGAGGTATTACAACAAACTTGGATCAATCCCATGATTCAAGTCAACAGTCAAGGTAAAATCATTGGACATAAAAACATCGATTGGGATCCACAATCTGAGGATTCATTGGTGATTTATCAACAATTGGAGAAAATCAAAAGAGAAAACCAGCCCATTTTGATCCAATACCAAGACAGTCTGTCGAACATCAATCAAAAATTGTATTACGGGGATTCGGTACTGCTGAAAAAACTGCAATATTATCCGCTGGCCTTGCTGTTGATTATTTTTCTTTTTGGAGCGGTATTGTACTTTGTTTTTAAAACCTCAAAAATTTCGGAGCAAAACCGACTATGGGCGGCCATGGCCAAAGAAACCGCTCATCAAATCGGAACCCCGTTGACTTCTATGATCGGATGGATCACTTTACTGAAAGAAAAAGAGAATAGTGAGCCATTGGATGAAATGGAAAAGGACATAGAACGACTTCAGGTGATCACCGACCGTTTTTCTAAGGTCGGCTCGCTGCCTGAATTAGAACCTGCAGACATCGTTGGCGAAACCCGAAAAACCCTCCAATATCTGGAAAAACGAAGTTCTGACCTGATCACCTTCGAAAGCGAACTCCCCCATAAGAAAATCCTTCTTCCTTTGAATACCCAACTCTTTAGCTGGACACTGGAAAACCTTATCAAAAACGGTATTGATGCGATGAAAGGCAAGGGAACCATAAGCCTCAAGTTTTTCGAAGCATCTCAAACGATCTGTATTCATATCAGTGATACCGGTTCAGGGATCAAAAAAGAGAACTTTAAAAAGATTTTTAGCCCCGGGTTTACCTCCAAAAAACGCGGATGGGGTCTTGGGCTGTCTTTGGCCAAAAGAATTATTACGGACTACCACAAGGGAAAAATAAGCGTTAAAACTTCTGAGTTGGGAAAGGGTACAACCTTTGAGATCGTATTAAAGAAATAGTCTTAAAGACAATCCTGAATTTTTACTGCCGTAGCTTGGAACTCCTCGGGAGTGAGGCTGACTTTCTTTTGAAAGGTTGCGTCTTCCATGGCTTGGAGGGGGATCAAATGGACATGAACATGTGGGACTTCCAAACCGATGACACTCATCCCTACCCTTTTGCAGGGAATGGCCTTGCCAATGGCCAATGCGACTTTTCTAGAAAATTGCATCAGCAAGTTGTAGTCTTTCTCCGACAAGTCAAAGATTTTATTTACCTCTTTTTTGGTTACACATAGGGTGTGGCCCAAAGCATTGGGATTAATGTCTAAAAATGCATAACAGTTTTCGTCTTCGTAAACTTTGTAGGAAGGAATTTCTCCGGCAATGATCTTTGAAAAAATTCCCGCCATCCTCAATCGCGACTGATAGAGACTATTTCCAACTCTATGGTACCACTGGGCACACTGATCTGTGCAATTTCTCCTTCTTTTTTTCCCAATAGGCCCTTGCCTATGGGAGAATCGACAGAGATTTTACCGGTTTTGAGATCGGCTTCGCTTTGGGCGACCAGCTTGTACTTCATTTTGGCTGCATTGCTCTTATTTTTTACTTCAACGGTAGAATGGACCAAGACTTTAGAGGTGTCGAGCTGGGATTCGTCAATCAGTCGTGCATTGGAGAGGGTGGCCTCCATTTTTGAGATTTGCAATTCCAAAAGTCCTTGTGCTTCCTTGGCAGCATCATACTCAGCATTTTCGCTCAAATCACCTTTGTCTCGGGCTTCTGCAATGGCCTGAGAAGCTTTGGGACGCTCTACATCCTTGAGATGGTTGAGTTCCTCTCTGAGTTTTTTCAAACCTTCTGCTGTGTAATAAGATACTTTACTCACTTTTTCGTTAATTTATATCAACAAATGATAACATTTGTAACACGACTAATACCAAAGATAAGGAATTGAGCCTTTTTAGTAAAACTTTCTTTTTTAAATTCATGGGACTATTACTGTTGATTTTACTCGGTTGTGGGAAGGATAAAATTGAACGAAACCCTTATCTGGCCTCTGTAAGGTTTAATGTTAATCTCAACCTGAATTTACCTGGTTATGACAATTTGAGGTATGCCGGTGGAGGTCAAAGCATCCGACAAGGCGGAATCAACGGACTCTTGGTTTTTAACCTCAACGGAAATGATTTTTTGGCCTGGGAAGCCACCTGCCCCAACCATCCCATCAGAGATTGCTCGGATCTATCCATTACAGGAGTTTTGGCAGAATGTGCTTGTGAGGGCTTTGAATACAGTCTGGCGACAGGCCAACTGCTCAACCCGAAAGAAGACACTAAAAACCCCTATCCCATGTTGTTTTACAATGTAAGACGCTCGGGGAATACACTGCAAATTTCAAACTAAAATCCAATCGATGAAAAAATTGATTTTCTTCTTCTTTTTTGGGGCTTACGTATCCCTCCAAGGCCAGCTTTTAGAGTTAGACTACAGCTCTCCAGTTCAAAGAGAAAGCTTGTTTAAGGTTAAACTTTTTAAACAATTTATGGGAGGGGTTACTACTTTGGGACATTTTGACCTAAGTACTGAAGCAATTAATATTAACTATAGCGCCTCAGGTGGTTTTATCAGTGGTCTTTCGGTAGTAGGGACGAGTAGTATATTTTCGGGGAATAAGAGCGATAAAAAAAACAATCTTTCACATTTGCTCAATCCTCATGGAGGATTAGTCAATGGAAGTTTATATTTTCAGATTCCACTACAGGAAAAAGAAAAAAGCAAGTTGAGGATCTACTCCCGCCTTGGGGCCAAATTGATCGAAGGCACCCCACTGCGGGGTTTTCAAAGTTCTTTTATGAGCAGTTATGGTATGTTGGGAGGGGTCTACCAGCGATTGCTTTTTGAAGACGCCCCCGAAAATCAAAGGATCGACTTTTGGATCTACCCCCACTTGATGTTAAACCAAATGGGGGAAGGTGATGTTGAAATTTTTTTTAATGACGAGTTGAAACCCCTGAGTTATGGATATGGGCTACAAACCGGTATAGAATTCAATCGAAAATTACGGTTGATCTTCCTGCTCAATCAATTTGTCAATACCCTT
>JBESZM010000023.1:0-8155 GCA_041254175.1 Flavobacteriaceae bacterium
A
Source organism: Flavobacteriaceae bacterium (assembly GCA_041254175.1). Lineage (GTDB taxonomy): Bacteria > Bacteroidota > Bacteroidia > Flavobacteriales > Flavobacteriaceae > UBA8316. The sequence continues at coordinate 2 of JBESZM010000023.1, forward strand.
TGGAGGGTTTACCCCTTGGCACGCCGATCAATATTACTGGCCTTTGAGCAGTGATAAAACCGTAACCGCCTGGATTCCTTTACAAAAAATTGACCCGGAAATGGGGCCTTTAGAATTCAGTGCCGGAAGTCAGGTCATCAGTGAAGGCAGAGCTTTGGCCATTAGCGACGAAAGTGAAAAACAAATTGAAAAAAGATTGAGGGTAACTGATTTTGAAAAAGTATCCCAACCATTTGATCTGGGTGAAGTCAGTTTTCACTCCGGTTGGGTTTTTCATCGGGCAGGACCCAATACCACCGACCGGACAAGGAAGGTGATGACCGTCATTTACATGGACAAAGAGATGCGATTGATATCCCCTTCCAACGATGGACAAGTCAATGATTGGAACACTTGGTGTCCCGGTGCCAAAATAGGTGAAGTGATCGACACTCATCTAAATCCAATACTTTTTAAAAAAGACTCCTAAAATGCTTCACCTTAAATTTTTAAAAATAAAACATTTATTTGGTAGTAAAATATTGCAAACCAGAAATTTACAAAGATTAAATCAACACGGAGTAGAAGGCAAGCACATCGCTCAAGCTTTTTTAAAAACATTAAAAGGAGAAAACACTCCCGATGAAAATCAACTTTTTAAAAAACTGGATCAGTTCAGATCGGATTTGTATGCCGATAACCGAAAGATCAGTTTTGAAGAAATTGGTTCCACGACAGAAATGACCGTTGCCGAAGTGGTTCGCCGTGCTGCTTCACCCGAAATTTGGGCTCAGTTTTTTTATCGGCTTTCCCAAACAAGTAAGATCAAAAATGTTTTGGAAATCGGTGCCAATTTGGGAGTTTCAGGTCAGTACTTCATCAAAGCATTGGAGGGTAAAAAAAATACAAAATTCATTACTCTGGAGGGGGTAAAAGGACTTTGTGAAATTGCTTCAACCAGATTTGATAGGCTTTCGGATCAGGATCATTTTGAGGTTGTACATGGATTGTACGATAAATCATTAATAAATATAGTAAAAAGCAACATTTCCTTTGATTTGGTTTTTATCGATGGAAATCACCGATATGAGGCCACCCTAAAGTATTTTGAATTACTTAAAAACAACCTATCCGACAGTGCCCTGGTCATTTTTGACGATATTCATTGGAGTAGTGGGATGAGGAGAGCATGGCAAGAGATATGTACTCAGAAAGGCATCGTATTTTCGATCAATTTTTTTAAACTGGGTATCATCGTATTCGATCCAAAACAATCTAAGCCCACTGACGATCATTATCAATTATTTTTATCTCTATGATGGGATAGGTACATGTGTCCCAAGCCTAATCAAAACTTTCCCATTATATTTGCATTTTAAAAGCACATGTCAGGAAATACATTTGGTAAACTGTTTCAATTAACCTCTTTTGGAGAGTCTCACGGACCTGCTATTGGGGGGGTGATCGACGGTTGTCCCTCCGGGATTGACTTGGATATGGAAGCCATCCAAAGGGATCTCAATCGCCGAAAACCCGGTCAATCGGCCATAGTAACCCAAAGAAAGGAACCCGATGAAGTTGAGTTTTTTTCAGGGATCTTTGAAGGCAAAACCACCGGAGTCCCCATTGGGTTTGCCATTTTCAACACCAACCAGAAATCAAGGGATTACGACCACATCAAGGATCAATACCGTCCTTCCCATGCCGATAAGGTCTACGATGATAAATACGGTGTAAGAGACTATCGTGGAGGGGGAAGAAGTTCGGCCCGAGAGACCGCCAGTAGGGTAGTGGCAGGAGCCATTGCAAAGCAATTTCTCAGTAAAATTAAATTTACAGCCTATGTTTCTGCCGTTGGAGAAATTCAAATGAACAAATCCTATCAACAAGTAGATCTTAACACCATAGAACAAAACCCTGTTCGTTGTCCCGATCCCCAAAAGGCATTGGAAATGGAGGAATACATCAAGCAAATCCGAAAAGAAGGCGATACTGTAGGAGGTGTGATCAGTTGTGTGATCCAAAACGTTCCTGTGGGATTGGGGGAACCTGTTTTCAACAAACTGCATGCAGAATTGGGAAAGGCCATGCTTTCTATCAATGCCGTAAAGGGTTTCGAATACGGAAGTGGCTTTGCAGGTGCCAAAGACAGAGGGAGCAACCACAATGATTTATACAATAATGATGGTACTACCCAAACCAACCAATCCGGTGGAGTCCAAGGGGGTATTTCCAACGGAATGGACATTTACTTTAATGTCGCTTTCAAACCTGTAGCCACCATCATGCAGTCACAGCAAACCATCAACAACAAAGGAGAAACTGTAGAAATGCAAGGTAAAGGAAGACACGACCCTTGTGTGGTACCCAGAGCTGTTCCCATCGTAGAGGCCATGGCCGCTTTGGTTTTGGCTGATTTAACTTTGCTCAACAGGGCCGTCAAAAAATAGTATGAAAGCCCATAATGGACATTTAACACGGCAAAGGCCAATACCCAACGACATGATTAAACTCTCATTACCAACAACTTACACAATTTTAAACAGATGAAACCCTCATAGAGGGATTTAAACAACCAAGATAAATTCCTCAACAAAAGGAAATGATTAAATATCAACTAGTTAACATAGATTTAAACGTATGAAAAAATTACCATTACACTGGAGTATTATGCTGGGCATGATCCTCGGTGTTCTGGTGGGTGCTGTCTTTACCACATTTGAGGCCGGTCCCAAACTGATTTCCCATTGGGTAAAACCCTTTGGTACCATTTTTATCAATGCCCTAAAACTCATCGCAATGCCCTTAATATTGGGTTCTTTGATCAAGGGGGTTTCAGATCTTAAAGACATTTCCAAACTGTCTCAAATGGGAGGTCGTACCATTGGTATTTACATCATGACCACGGTGGTGGCCGTAATGATCGGACTGATCATGGTCAATACCATAAAACCGGGGTCAAGCATTAGCGAAGAAACCCGTCAAGAACTGGTTGAAGCCTACCAATCTAATGCCGCAGAAAAACAAGCCGTTGCCCAAAAACAAAAAGATGCCGGTCCACTTCAAGCGTTGGTTGATTTGGTTCCCGATAATATTTTTAAGGCCACCACAGAAAATGGCAATATGTTGCAAGTCATCTTTTTTGCCTTGTTTTTCGGGATCGGGTTGATCCTTATTCCCGCCGAAAAATCAAAACCCGTAAAAGATTTTTTCGATGCTTTCAATGAGGTGATTCTCAAACTCATCGATTTGATCATGTTGGTCGCACCCTATGGAGTATTTGCCCTATTGGCAGCATTGGTGGTCGAATCCCCCAGTTTGGACTTGTTCCGTGCCTTGGGCATGTATGCGCTCACTTTAGTGATCGGTTTGTTTTTAATGGGGTTGTTTTACCTTTTGCTGGTTCGGATATTTGTGAAATTTAAGCCTAAAAAATTCATTAAAGGGATTGCACCGGCGCAATTACTTGCCTTTTCTACCAGTTCCAGTGCGGCGACACTACCCGTGACCATGGAAAGGGTAGAAGAGCATTTGGGGGTGGATGAAGAAGTGGCCAGTTTTGTATTGCCCATTGGAGCTACCATCAATATGGATGGAACCAGTCTATATCAAGCAGTAGCAGCGGTATTTATTGCTCAGGCCTTTGGAATGGATCTGAGTGTAGGCACCCAATTGGGGATCATCATGACCGCTACCTTGGCTTCTATAGGGGCTGCAGCCGTGCCGGGTGCCGGGATGGTGATGTTGGTCATTGTGCTGGGCCAAGCAGGAATTCCCGAAGCAGGATTGGCACTGATCTTTGCCATTGACCGCCCTCTGGACATGTGCCGAACCGTTGTAAACATCACCGGAGATGCCTCCGTCTCCATGATGGTGGCCAAGTCTGTAGGTAAACTCAGCAAGCATCCCAAAGAAAAAAAATGGGACGATCATTACCCGAAAGTGTAAACTTCATTCGAAGAACCTCTGTCTGTGTTTTGCCTCAGACAAAAATCATCGGTAATAGGCCAAAAACAAATCTATTTTTGGCGATAGCATCATAAGTCAAATTGTTAAAGCGAAGGGGTAAAAACTCAGAGACCAAACCCAGACGAAAAGGGCCCAAAATATTTTTAAAATACCAAATCTCTTGTGAGGCCAAGTAATGTTTTTCGCTTTTGACCAATACAATGCTTTCGGGTACTTCCATGCCCCGCTTTTCAAAAAAAGAAGTGGCACTTGCTCCGGTCAGTGGAGCAAAACAGAAAATCTCTTTTTTGTCGTATTTGAGGAGCATTCGAACCCAAAAGTGACAAAGGGCAATGGCCGTCATAAAACAGTATGCGAAGTATCAATTGGCGATTTCCAATTGATCTAAACTTACCTGGGTGGTAAACAAGCCATAGTTGACAATGGCTTTTTGCTTTTCTATGGCATCAATACTTCCCACAGATTTTCCATCCACCATCCTTACTTTATCTCCCACTTTAAGATCAATTACAGGTTTGGGTTTGGGAGGTGGGGCAGTTACTTTCTTTTTCTTTTTTTCCTTGCGAATACTCACCAGTTTTTGATTCAATTCTTTGGCGACTTCTTTTTTCACCTCACGGTCTTTTTTGGCTTGGGCTGCAGTTTTCCGTTTTCGCTTGGCATTTTCTGACTCGACCAAACGCAATAACTCTGCGATCAGCGGTCTTTTCTTGTTGTTTTGGAAGAATCGTTCGGCAAGGTCGTTGAGTTTATTCCCCAAAACAATCATCCGTTGGTTGTGATCGAACAATTCCTGGTAATTGACCAATTTGGATTTTAATTTTTGATTGAGTTTCTCTAATCGCTCCGACTCATTTTCGAACTTATTCTCTTTTTCCTTTAACGACTTTCCGGTTTGAGCCATCTGGTGGCGTTCTTTTTGCATTTTGGCGATGGTGGCATCAAAGCGAACTTTTCCCCTTTCGATTTTCTTTTTGGCACGGTTGATCAAACTGAAAGGAATGCCATTTTTCTGAGCCACTTCAAATGTAAAAGAACTTCCTGCTTCTCCCAGTATGAGTTTGAATATGGGTTCTAAGGTTTTATTGTCAAATTGCATATTGGCATTGACCATGGCCGGTTGCTCATCAGCCAGCAGTTTGAGGTTGGCATAGTGGGTGGTAATGAGTCCAAATGATTTTCGCTCGTAAAAATCTTCCAGAATGACTTCGGCCAGCGCACCTCCCAATTCGGGATCGGAACCTGTACCGAATTCATCGATCAAAAAGAGGGTTTTGTCATCGCATTTTTTCAAAAAACCCTTCATGTTTTTTAGGCGATAGGAATAGGTACTCAGGTGGTTTTCAATGGATTGGTTGTCTCCAATATCGGTAAGTATACGATCAAACCAGCATACCCTGCTTTTTTCGTGTACGGGAATCAATATACCACTTTGCAACATCAACTGAAGCAAGCCTACGGTTTTGAGGGTAATGCTTTTTCCTCCGGCATTGGGACCCGATATGACCACGATTCTGCTCTCTGGATGCAAATGAATGTCTTGGGGGTAGGTTTTTTTGTTTTCCAACTCATGGGTACGGTAGAGTAGGGGGTGGTAGGCGTTTTTTAGCTCCAATTCTTGTTGGTGCGAGAAAATGGGAAGCAAGCCATTGATGGCTTGAGCATAACGGGCACGGGCAAAAATGGTGTCGATATGGATCAAATAACTTTGGTAATGTTTGATCAAGTCCAATTGCGGACGCAAATAGTCCGTGAGTTGACTCAGTATTTTTTTGATTTCTTCGGATTCTTCAAAAACAAGGTTTTGAAGTTCTCTCGAAAAATTAAGTGTGGCTTCGGGTTCAATAAAAACAATACTTCCGGTTTTGGAACTGCCCATAATGCCTCCTTTTACTTTTCTGCGGTACATGGCCTTGACGGCCAATACCCGCTTGTTTTCGACCACCGATTCACGGATATCATCCAAATAATCCAGGTTTTGGTAGTGGGACAAGGCTTTGTTAAAGCTTTGAGCGATTTTACCTTTAAGGGCCTGAATTTGTTTTCTTAGGGTATAGAGATTGTCGGAGGCGTTGTCACGGACTTCTCCAAATCGATCAATGACGTTGTCGATTTCTTTTTTGATTTCTTTATTGACCTCCATCTCACCTCTCAACAGATGCAAGGAAGGGTAGTAGGTCTTGAATTTATTAAAGAATAACAATAGGGTATTGACCGTTTGGGAGGCAGCAGCGATATTTCTAAAAGCCGTGATTTCCAATACGCTATTTTCGATCTTCAGTAATTGAAAAGCCGGGGAGAGGTCTTCAAATCCATGATTTGGTATCCTGTTGTCATTGTCAAAAGAAGCCAAGTACTCAGAAACAGTATGGAGTTCTTTGAGCATGGTGTCTTGGTCGGGTAGCGGTTCCAAAGTAATACACGAAGCTTTACCCATAGGAGTAATGGTAAAATCAGCGATTTGTTCGGTGACCCCAAAAAATTCGAGATCCTCAAGTGTTTTTTTTGGGAGGTACCCCATCTATTTTTCTAAATTAGCAATACAAAATTAAGAAATCATGGCAGTAAGCATACATCCGGATTGGGAAAAAATATTGCGGGATACATTCGAAACTCCATATTTTAAAGCACTGATTGATTTTGTAAAATCGGCCTATTCCAGCTCTAGGTGTTTTCCTCCCGGAAAATTGATATTTAATGCTTTTGACCTTTGTCCACCCGAAAAAACAAAAGTGGTGATTTTGGGTCAGGACCCATACCACGGTCCGGGGCAAGCCCAAGGGCTGTGCTTTTCAGTACCTGCCGGTGTTCCTCATCCGCCCTCATTGATCAATATTTTTAAGGAATTGGAAAAAAATGTTCAAATCCCTTATCCCAAAAGTGGTGATCTGAGTCCGTGGGCCAAGCAAGGGGTGTTGTTGCTCAATGCCACCTTGACCGTACAAGCCCACAGGGCAGGCAGCCACCAGGGTAAAGGCTGGGAAAAATTTACTGATCAGGTGATCCAAATTCTCTCTGATCAATATGAAAATATTGTGTTTTTGTTGTGGGGAGGCTATGCCAAACAAAAATTAAAGCTGATCGATGGAGAAAAACACTGTGTTTTAACCTCCGGACATCCTTCACCTTTGAGTGCCAATAGGGGGTATTGGTTTGGTAATGGTCATTTTAGTAGAACCAATGCTTATTTGACAGCACAAGGTAAAGAACCCATCGATTGGGCCTTGTAAGTCATCCTCCAATACGTTTGACTTTGTGTCCCATCTCTTCCAGCTTATCGATAATTTGATCTCTGTAATTGCCTTGAATAAGAATCTCTCCGTTTTTTACTGTTCCACCGGTGTTTACAGTTTGTTTTAGTGTTTTGGCTAAAGATTTTAGCGCTTCATTCTCTCCTTCAAAACCTTTTATAAGCGTAACAACTTTTCCGGCTCTGCCTTTTTTGCTGAAATGTGCTTCTAAATATTGTGGAATGAAATCAGGATGAGAATCAATGTTTTCCTCTTGATCCGGAACCAATCCATCGAATTTTATGTTGGCCAAATCGGATAAGCTGTTTAATTTTTTACTCACAGGTTTTATCAAGGATTGATTACACAATTATAATAAATACTTTTTAATTTGTTTTATGAATGGAGTGGTTGATAAGATGGTTTCTTTATTTCTATTTGACATAATATTAATTATAAATATAATAAGTGAATTTAAAATATTGTAAATCATTATATTACATGTTGGTATTCTCTCGCAATTCTTTTTTAGTTTTTTTTCAAAATTTTGATGATTATAAAAAAATGAGACTGGAGGAAATCGACAGTTTGATCCTATTCTTTATCGAAGGTTAAATGTAAAAGTAGCTCCTAATTTTAAGCTGGAGATATTTAGATAGCCTGTTTCGGCTAAAAGTGCAAAGTTTTTATATAAAGCGTAACGGACACCTAAATGACCACAATAAACGAATTGATTTTCTTTGTATTGGCCGATGCCAATGCAGTCCTGAATTGTCGTTTGGATATAGATGATGTGGTTTGGAAAGGTGGACAGAATGGAAAACCATATCAATATGACAGTGCGGGAGAAAACCCAACTGAAATCACCATCCCTGATGGAATGAATAAACAGGAAGCCAGAAATACTGCGATTTTGGCAAGTGGTTTGGGGACAACTCGTTATACCAAAGCACTCAAGGAGGTAGATCTTTCAAAA
>JBESZM010000024.1:0-2084 GCA_041254175.1 Flavobacteriaceae bacterium
TGTTGGGGATAGGGTTTACGGGAAGGGTTTTTTGGGTATACGCTTTGGTTAAGAAAGTCACGCACAGAGTTAAAATAAAATCCCTAAAATTCATGATGCTTGGTTTTTGGTGTATTTAAGTTAATTAATGGTTGGATATGGGAGCCAATTCGGGCATGAAAATTACTTTAGTTTTTTTTGAAATTGTCGTAACAATTCACTGATGCCCTCTCTAATTTCGTCAGTGGGTGCCGTAAAATGGTTGGCCATGATAGAAAAGACATAGACATTTCCTCTGTTGCTGATCCAATATCCTGAAAGGTTGTGGTTGTGCCGCAGGGTACCTGTTTTGGCATATACTTCTTGTAGAGGGTAGTCTTTTAAAGTTCCTGAAGTTGCACTTTTGGGAAAATAATTTTTGACGGTTTCAAGTCCTACTTCCTGGTATATTTTTTTGAGGACAGCGATCAATGTCCGGGGTGTGATCATGTTGTAACGGGAGACTCCGGAGCCATCTACCCATTCAATGGGGTCGGGTAACCATTGATTCCATTGTACTTTAAGGGTGTCAATCGTTTTTTGGACATTCATCTCATCAAAGGTAGTTTGAGAGATCATGTGAAGTAAAGCCTCTGCTACTCCATTGTCACTCTCCTGAAGCAGAGCTTTGTAGAGCATGGCTTCCTGATTGGAGTACAATATGTCCCAGTTATGGGGGCTGTGAGATTCTTCCATCAATTTTACAGGACGTTGAATACGATCTTGTAGCAGACGGGTAAAAAGACTATCGCTGGTGATAAAAGGTCGGTACAAAGTGTCTTGTTCGTTCAACTTTTGAGGATTCATGTAAAAACGATTTTCGGATCGTTCGCGATGTAAATTTTGTACCAAAGTGTCTATGGCCAGATGTTGTTCAAAGGTCTTTGGGATCAAGTGAGTTTTGTTGGGTTTTATAAAAACTTGAGTTGTATTGCCATAAATGGGAAAAGGACTGGTTTCTGCAGCGTAATAATAAGGGTAATCATCCCAAGACCAGCCATGTCCATGGGCATTTAATTCGGATCTTGAAGGGTGATAGTGCCAGGTATATTTTTGTTCAAAAAAGAAGGCCAGCTCCGGATCGGGATAAAAAGGATGGAACAGTAGGGGGTAGCCTGTGGCTTTAAAGTGCATGATGGAGTCCTTTTCTTTAAAATAGAGAGCCGGAAGGGAATCAAAGCTTTGTATGGCTGCCAGAAAAGTGAGTAGTTTCGTATTTGAGGCGGGGGTCATGTAATTTTCCCCTTGATAAAAAGCTTTGGGTTTTGAGGTCTTTAAAGGCTCGATACTCAAGGCGATATGGGCTTGTTCAAAAGCAGGGATTTTCTTGAGCATCCGGCCTATTTTTCGTTGAGAAAAGCGCTGACCCGAAAGGGATATACTCATCAAAAAAAGAAAAACGGTGAATGTCAATCGCATTTCATAAAGATAGTAAAAGCGTGCTTTTGTCCTGATACCTAAAGTCTAACTTTATTCTAAACAGAATCCTTTATCGGACTATGGATTTTTATCATGTGGTTTGAGTTTTTATATTAATTTTACATCGATATTTAATTGATCAAGAAAGTTCTTTAAACGTAATCATATAAATGTTTTTTGAGTTTACATCTTGAGCCTTTCCAAAAGAAGGATTAAATATTTGACAAAAGGCCCAGTAGTTCAACTGGATAGAATATCAGATTTCGGCTCTGAGGGTTGGGGGTTCGAATCCTCCCTGGGTCACTATTACTTCTGTTGTATGTTAAAATAAAGCAAACTCAATAGAAAAGGGTTTGCTTTATTTGTTCTCAATAATCTTTTTCAAAAGAATGATTTTTCAATCCAAACTGCTTCCAAAAGTACAATTCCCCAATACTACTTTGTACACACTTGTACCATCTTCATCCTGATAAATGTGGTCCCAATGGCATTTTCAAAGGATTTACCATAAATATAGTAGGCAATAATCAACATCACAATGGAAATAATAAATGATATCATATTTTCTATTGTATTCTCATGTTTATTGGTTTTTGTAGGCTTTCAAACGCTCTGCGATAAATTCATCATCCGTTTGGATTTTGATT
>JBESZM010000025.1:0-45727 GCA_041254175.1 Flavobacteriaceae bacterium
TAGTCAATGGAGAAGAATACGACGGTGTCATGCAAGACCAAGGACTCGATGATGATGAAATTGCTGATGTTATGAATTACATTCTCAACAACTGGGGGAATGAATCTAAAGAGATGATCACAGAGGAACAAGTTGCCATAATAAATGAATAATCTATTCTGTTTTGGGTAAAATTTATCGCTATCTCTATATCCTTATTTTTTTAGTTTTCTTGGTATGGATGCTCTTCTTGGACACCCACTCACTGAAGATTCACCACGAGTTAAACCAAGAAATCGATAAGCTTGAAACACAAAAAAAGGAACTCATCCATTTAATTGAAAAGGATCAAAGAAGCATTCAACAGTTAAAAAGTAAAGACAGTTTGGAGCGATTTGCCCGTGAAAATTATGGTCATAAAAAAGAAGATGAAACCATTTTCTATATCGAGTTCGAAGATAGTTTGGCTCCTAAATAAATTAATTCCTTTTTTTATCCAATCTAGTTTGCTATAATTTTTTAAGCCATAATTTTAATTGTATTTTTATCAAAATTTCAACAGAATAAATGGCTAAAATTATCGCGATTGCCAACCAAAAGGGAGGCGTAGGAAAAACGACTACAGCTGTTAACCTGGCGGCTGCTATGGCGATCTTGGAAAAAAAAATTTTGTTGGTGGATGCAGATCCACAAGCCAATGCAACATCTGGACTGGGGATTGATGTTAAAAGTCAAAAATTGGGAACCTACCAACTACTGGAGCATACCGCTAAAGCTGATCAAACTATCATCCCTACCAGCACCCCAAATCTAGATTTAATTCCCTCCCATATCGACCTTGTGGCCACAGAGATAGAACTGGTCGATAAAAAAAACCGGGAATACATGTTGAAAAAGGCCCTTGAATCTGTTGATAATCAATACGATTATATCATTATAGATTGTGCGCCCTCGTTGGGCCTGATTACCCTCAATGCGCTTGCTGCGGCAGACTCCTTGATCATCCCCATACAATGTGAATATTTTGCTTTGGAGGGATTGGGTAAGCTATTAAACACGATCAAAAGTGTACAAAAGATACACAACAAGAGCCTAGACATCGAAGGTTTATTGCTGACCATGTTTGACTCGCGTTTGAGACTCTCCAATCAAGTGGTGGAGGAAGTTCAAAAGCACTTTGGAAAAATGGTTTTCAAAACCATTATTCAACGAAATATTCGCTTGAGTGAAGCTCCAAGTTTTGGGGAAAGTATTATAGACTACGACGCCACCAGTAAAGGGGCCAAGAACTACCTTTCCCTTGCCAATGAAATTATAAAAAAGACGAAAAAAAATAATTAATGGCTAAGAAAAACAAAAAACAGGCGTTGGGAAGAGGGCTTTCGGCACTTCTGGATGATCCTGAAAGAGAAATAAGTTCGGCCAGCGATGTCAATGCAGACCAAGTAGTAGGAAATATCATCGATTTAGAAATCGATAAAATCGAGGTCAACCCCTACCAACCGAGGACTCACTTCAATGAACAGGCCATTGAGGAACTGGCAGAATCCATCAAAACCCTTGGAATTATCCAACCTGTGACCGTAAGGAAATTGGGGAGAAATCAGTATCAATTGGTCTCGGGAGAACGCCGTTATCGGGCTGCAAAATCTTTAGATTTTGATACCATTCCTGCTTTTGTTAGAATTGCCAATGACCAAGAAACACTTGAAATGGCTTTGGTTGAAAATATTCAAAGAAGAGATTTGGATCCCATAGAAATAGCGCTGTCCTATCAGCGCTTAATCGATGAAATCCAACTTACCCAAAACCAATTGAGTGAAAGGGTTGGAAAGAAAAGATCTACTGTAGCCAACTACATGCGTTTACTCAAACTGGACCCTATCGTCCAAACAGGAATGAGAGATGGGTTTCTTTCTATGGGTCATGGTAGGGCCTTAATCAATGTAGAAGAAAGTGAAAAGCAATTGGAAATTTACGAAAAGATCATTGCTCGCTCCCTTTCAGTACGAGAGACGGAATTGTTGGTTCAGAAAGCCAAAAAAGGTCAATCCGCTGCGACTACAAAAGCCCCACAACCCCTATTTTATGATGATGCGGTAGAGGAACTGAAAAGTTATTTTAACACCGCGGTCACCATCAAAGGAAACGACAAGGGAAAAGGAAACATTCAAATCCCATTTGATTCTCAAAAAGACCTCAACGAAATCATCAAAAAAATCAAAAGTGAAGACTAAAGTCTTTATCCCAATTCTCATACTGCTCAACCTGCAAGTTTTTGCGCAACAACTTCCTAAGGAGGAGGAAAAGACACGGAAAGAAAGACTCATCGAAAGTCCTTTGACCCCCTCTAAAGCAGCATTTTACTCTGCCATACTGCCAGGTTTGGGACAAATTTATATTGGTAAAGCCTGGAAAGTTCCATTTGTTTACGCCGCCATAGGCGCATCAGTCTATGGATACGTTTACAATCAAAAAGAACTAGACCGCTATAGAACAGCCTACAAAAGGAGGAACAGTGGTTATACAGATGATGAATTCATTAAACTCATTCCCAATAAAGATAAATTGTTAGAGGGGATGAAATTTCACAAAAACTACAGAGATATGTCATTTCTCTTTATATTGGGAACCTATATGTTAAACATTTTGGATGCCAATGTAAGTGCGCATCTGATGCAGTTTAATATAAAAGACAACTTAAGTGTCAAGCCTAAATTTGAACCTGACTTATTCGGTACAGATACCAATATTGGTTTAAAGGTCTTGGTCAAACTTTAGAAAAAAGATATGAAGTTTGCATTATTAGGATATGGAAGAATGGGCAAAGCGATAGAACAAATTGCTTTGGAAAGAGGTCATGAAATCGTTTGTAAAATAGATATGAATCTGACTGAAGGAAACCTTCAGGAAGCTGATGCTGCCATAAACTTTAGCATCCCCGATGCTGCGGTAGATAATATCACCAGCGCACTGGTTCAAGCGGTTCCAGTGGTTTGTGGCACGACCGGCTGGTTGGATGCCTTCCCACAAGTGACCCAAACCGCTCAAGAAAACAATACTGCTTTTCTTTACGCATCCAACTTTAGCGTGGGAGTCAACCTCTTTTTTAAATTGAATAAGGTTTTGGCCCAAATGATGCAGCCTCATAAAGAATATTTAGTTTCAATGCAGGAAACGCACCACATTCACAAGTTGGATGCACCCAGCGGAACTGCCATAACACTCGCAGAAGGTATCATTGAGAACAGTGATCACACTCAGTGGAAAATGGATGAAGGGGCAAAAGACAGTATACCGATTCAATCACACAGGAAGGGTGAGGTACCCGGCACCCACAGCGTAAAATACGAATCACTTATCGACGAAATCACCATCGAACACAAAGCCCATAACCGAAAAGGGTTTGCCTTAGGTGCTGTGATTGCCGCCGAATGGATTGTGGGTAAAAAAGGAATTTTTAAAATGGATGACGTCCTAAATCTATAATCAAATGAGTGGAATTCAATGGATCTTTTTCGGCTTGATAATTCAAATCGTTCATTTTTTTGGAACCTGGAAATTGTATAAAGCTGCTGGAGAGGCTCCTTGGAAGGCCATCATACCAGTATACAATGCAATCATTTTGCTTAAGATCGTTCACCGTCCCAAATGGTGGGTGTTTTTATTGTTTCTTCCGGTCATCAACCTGATGATGTTCATGGTTTTGTGGATCGATACGGTAAAACATTTTGGAAAAAACAAATCCATAGATGGTGTATTGGCTGTTGTAACTTTAGGGTTTTACATCTACACCATCAATTATCAAACCGATCCAAAATACATCTCCGACAAAAAAGAAATTTCTAGATCCGTTTTTAGCGAATGGTTAGGCTCTATTGTATTTGCTATAGTCGCCGCTACTTTTGTTCATAATTATTTCTTTCAACCCTATATCATTCCCACGGGATCATTAGAAAGATCGTTGCTCATTGGTGACTTTCTTTTTGTCAGTAAATTCCACTATGGTGCGAGAATTCCTACAACCACAGTTGCATTTCCTATGGTTCACGACACCCTTCCTATAGTGAAGAGCAGATCGTATTCCAACAAGCCTCAATTGCCGTATCTCAGACTGCCAAGAATTCAAAAAATCAAGAGAAATGATATTGTAGTATTCAATTGGCCTGCCGACACCGTGAGAAGATTTTTCGTCAAAGAGGCCGGTGTCAAAAAGCCATTGGATAAAAAATCCAATTACGTCAAGAGATGTGTGGGTATCGCTGGAGACACACTCGAAATCATCGGTGGTTTTGTCCATATTAATGGAGTGAAAAACGTTTTGCCGGAAAGGGCAAAAGTTCAATACAATTTCAAAGCATACAACAACAAAGGTGTATCGTCAAGAAAACTATTAGAACTCGGTATAAAAGATTTCTACAGAAGGTTCAGGGTCGAAAATATCTCACAGAACAGCTATGCCCAACTCGCCCCCTATTTAGTGGGTACTCAAGGCAATAGCCAGGAAAATTTTACAGTGATCACCCGCCACACAGGATTACCCATTGAATTAGTCAGATCCCTGGGGTTGAGGGTCAGTGAAATTCTTGAAAAATCGAAAGATTTAAATTTGACCGTCAAGGAAGCTGAAAAAATTGAAAAACAAAACTTGGTGGACAGTATTGTTCAAAGAAACCAAAAAATCAAAACACCCAACTCATCCTATTTCCCTAATAAAATACCATTTGACTGGAATCAAGACAATTTTGGACCAATCTTCATCCCAAAAGCAGGAATATCAGTAGATCTAGATTTAGACAACTTGCCGCTTTACAAAAAAATCATCGTTGATTATGAAAAGAACAAGCTTGAAACTGATGGTAACAGCATACTGATCAATGGAAAGAAAAGCACTCAATACAAATTTAAAATGGATTACTACTGGATGATGGGAGATAACCGCCATCGTTCTGAAGACAGTCGTTTTTGGGGGTTTGTTCCCGAAGACCATATTGTAGGAAAACCTGTTTTCATTTGGTTCAGCATTGATGGAATCAATGATGGAATACGGAACTGGAAAATCCGTTGGAACAGGGTCTTTTCAACTGTTGGTGGTTCCGGAAAAAGGGTGTCTTACTTCCCCTACTTTTTCGCGCTAATAGTGATTTGGCAAGCTTATGTTTTTTACAGAAAGCGAAAAATTAAAAAGCAAAATTAATGGTGGTTGGAGTTTGCCCCGCATACCTCCCCAATATCCACTACATGAGTTGGGTTGTGTCCCAAAGACAAGTTGCAATGGTCATAGACAACCCCTACCAAAAACAAACCTATCGAAATCGCACTGAAATATATGGTGCCAATGGAAAACTGAAATTAACCATACCGATCGTTCACACCAAAACACAAAGCCGCCAGATTGATAAAGCGGTTGCCATTCACTATGAGAATGGTTGGCAAAAAGACCATTGGAAATCCCTCGAAGCCGCCTATCGCTCCTCCCCTTTTTTCGAGTTTTATGAAGATGATTTCCACCCTTTTTATCATCAAAAGTTTGAAAAACTGATGGATTTTAACATTGCATTGATCGAAAAAATTCTTTTACTTATAGAGGCTGATGTAAGTCTGATTCCAAAAGAGAATGCCGATGAGGTATTTTCTGATCTAATCATCGCAAAACAAAAGCATAAGATAGAGAACCCCCAGTATCATCAAGTTTTTCATTCCAAACACGGGTTTATCAACAACCTGAGCGTCCTAGATTTATTATTCAATTTAGGACCTCAGAGTTTGGAATACCTCAAGAGAATCAAATATTGACTTTATTTCCATTCCAGTAATGCTGAAATGGGTTTATGGTCAGACAACTTGAGATCATGGGTCTTAAATTTAATCACTTTGAATTTTTGATCCGTAAAAATAAAATCGATTCGAAAGGGGAAATAAGCCAGTTTATAAGTTGCGCCCAAACCGTCACCAGAGAGCATAAAAGCATCTAATCGATCGTCTTTTAGACGTTTGTAAACCCTTGAAAATGCATTATTATTTAGATCTGTACAAATGATGGTAGGGTAATTGTTTTTTTGTTCAACTTTTTCGAATCGATCAATCTGAAGCTCTTGTTTCTGAATCACGGACTGAATTCTTTCTACAAATTTTTGAGAATGTTCTTGGGTAAAAAGGGTGTCTTTTAAATTGATCCTCAATGATTCCAGATGAACATTGTAAATTCTAATGCTGTCTTTTTTATAAAAAAAGTCTGCATAAAGAGCACTGTTGTTGGAGTCCTGAAAATTCAACTGACCCCTGTTCACAAGTGGGTATTTCGATAAAATACAAAGTCCATTTTGTCCATTCTTTTTTGAAGAGGCAATGTATTGATGGGGATAGTTTTTAAATTTGGGGCTGAACTCCTTAGAGAACTCCTGCAAACAAACCAGATCAGGGCTTTCTTTGTTAATAAAACTTTCTATGGACTCGGGGACTGATTTGGAGTCGATCCATTCAAAGCTATTAAACAGCCTGACGTTAAAACTCATCACTTTAATTCCATTGGAAATGGGGATGGCGTTATTGGGAAACTTATAGAGTTTTCCCCACTCTTTGAATCCAATCAAAATCGAAAAAATGAAAAGAAGAAAAGGCCATTTGAATTTAACGATCCAAAAAATAAAAAAAATCAGGTTGATCACTGCAATCACAGGAACCATCAAGTTGAGAAATGGATAATGGTAAAATTCCCAAAAAGTATCCATCAAAAAAAGCTGAAGGATTAATAAGACCAAATTGATCAGCATTAAAATTTTAGACAAAAAATTCAATTTCATAGTAATTGGGCTTATTTGATTGTATCCTTGGAGTTATTCTTTCCCGGCCCTAAACAAATAATCTTTTTCTTCTTTGCTAAGACTGTCATAACCCGACTTGCTGATTTTATCCAAAATACTATCAATTTTATTCTGATGGACGCTTTCGCCACTTTTTTTTGATGTAGCAGATTTACTTTGAGGGGCGCGGTAGACCGTTTTAAGATGTTTTTTTGTAAAAATCGACTGCCAAATGTTTTGAAAACCTGATCCTATATCTCTTCCTACACCCAGCTGTCTGGCATAGAAAAAGCCCAATACTGCCCCTCCTATGTGTGCCAAATGACCTCCTGCATTACCATAAGGTATTTGAATGACATCAAGGAAAAAGAACGCTAGCCCCAGGTATTTTAATTTTAAGTTGATAAAGAAAAAGCGAATCTCCTGATTGGGAGTATAAGTACAAATGAATATGAAAACTGCCATCACTCCGGCAGAGGCTCCGATCATTGGCGGGTAAGTTCCTGCAAAAACAGGAAACAGTGCATAACTACCTATAAAAATTAAACCGCCGGAGATGACTCCCAAAAAATAGTTATTGATAAAGATGCGATCCGGAAAGAGATTGAGGAGCAAACGCCCGGCATAAAAAAGAAGTACCATATTCCACAATAAATGAAAAAAACCACTGTGAATAAAACTGTAGGTGAGCAGTGTCCAAGGCCTTGTGATAAAAGTCCCAAGATTGGGTGAAAGCTGAAGCCAGTTCATATAAGCACTGGATGGGATATTGAACAAAAAGAAAAGTACATTGAGCAACTTGGGCAGTAAATAACAAACCACATTGATCAAAATGATTTTTTCTGCAATGGAAAAAGTGGCAAAGCGGTATTTGAGATTATTGAAAAAACTCATAAATCCCAACGATTGTTATTGAACTCCTTTTTCTTCCAATACCACATCATGGCCAAACCAGTGATGGCTCCACCCACATGGGCAAAGTGAGCAATAGGGCCAATGGAGTATGAGGAGAAACCAAAGAAAAGATCCGCCAATATCAGAATGGGAACCAAAAACTTGGCTTTAACGGGAATGGGAGGAAACAAAAGCATCAATTGGGCATTGGGAAATAGCATTGCAAAACCGACCAAAACACCGTAGAGGGCTCCTGAGGCACCAACCATTACTGAACGAAAGGCATTGAATGCTCCCGACAATTGCCCTTCTCCAATCCTATCTATGGCAGCAGTGGGTAATTCAGCGGTTTGATAGAAAGTACTGATTTGAGGGGCTGTAAGTCCATAATCGCTCAAAGCACTGTTGACGTGATCCACCTGATAATAATACAACAAAAGCTGCAATGCCGCAGCTCCAATTCCCGTAGACAGGTAAAAGAAAATAAATTTTTGTTTGCCCCACATTTGTTCTAAAGGGGTTCCAAACATCCACAACCCGAACATATTGAAAAAAATATGAGAAATATCCCCATGCATAAACATATGTGTCAAGGGTTGCCAGATCTCAAATTTTGGGTTTTCGGGATAGTGTAATGCAAACCAATCATACACCTGGTTGCCAAGGGTAATGGTGGCTAGGAAAAAAATTCCATTGATGATCAGTAAGTGTTTTACTGTCTCGGTAACGTTCCGCATTAATCCAATTTCTTTTCTAGTTCTTCTTTATCTAAAGTAATAAAAATCTTACGATTAAAGGGACAGGTGAGCGTGTCTTTACAAGCAAAAAGGTCGTCAACCAAAGCCTGTTGCTCCTCAACAGTTAGGGTCAAATTTCCTTTGATGGAAAGGGACTTAGATAATATTTTAGCCATGTAATCCGCTTGGCTAAAACTCGCTACCTGCTCATGGTCATCGATATGGGAAAATATATCCTCAAAAAGCTGTCCTAATTGTTTGTCGTCACAAATCGCAGGAATGCCTGTGATGTGAAGATGGTTTCCTTGTTGTTTTACCACAAACCCCATTGTATTTAGATTGGCCTCTAATTCCCCAAACAAAGCAATTTGCTGTTGTGTCAATTCAATTTCCTTGGGGAATATCAATTGTTGACTGACCATGTCTCTTTTGGTAATACTGGTAAGAAATTTCTCGTATAGCACCCTTTGATGTGCGCGTTGTTGATCAATGACCAGAAGACCGGATCGGGTGGTGGTAACAATAAACTTTCTCAGCAATTGAAAAACCTTAGGAGTTTGCTCAAAAGCGAGTTTTAACTCCTCATCCCTTTTGTCAGGCTCATTTGGAAGCTCCAATCCGGAATAAAGACTTTCCCAATTACTTTTTGAAGCTCTGGGGATACCTTTTTCATGACTTTGGAAAGGATTAAAACTCGAGTCCACCTCTACTGAGGGCATATTTGAAGGAGGCTTTTGCTGAAAACCATAGGGAGTGTCCAAACTGGGATCCCTTTCAAAATCTAAAACAGGAGCCGCTTGAAACATTCCTAAACTGTGTTTTACCATAGATTTGATGATCGCATAGAGGTTTTGCTCCTCTTCAAACTTAATCTCTGTTTTGGTGGGATGAATGTTAATATCGATGGTTTTTGGATCGATTTGAATAAAGATAAAATAACCCGGATGAAATTGATCCCGCAACAAACCCTGAAAAGCAGAACTTACTGCATGGTTTAAAAAAGGACTCTTGATAAAACGTTTGTTGACAAAAAAGAACTGCTGCCCCCTTGATTTTTTGGCGAATTCGGGTTTTACAATAAACCCTTCAATCCCAGCCACAGTGGTCATCTCCTCTACCGGAATCAATTTCTCTTCAATTTTATTTCCAAAAATATTGGCAATTCGTTTTCTGAAATTTACTGGCGGCAGGTCAAAAAGTTCTGAGCCATTTTGCATAAAAGTAAATTTTACTTCTGGATGGATCAGGGCCACTCGATGAAACTCATCAATGATGTGCCGTAATTCAACTTTATCCGACTTGAGGAAATTTCTTCTTGCCGGTACATTGTAAAAAAGATTTTTTACCGCAATAGAAGTTCCATTGGGAGCAACTGAAACCTCCTGATCCTCCACCTTACTTCCCGATATTTTGAGGCAGGTTGCCATTTCGTCTTCTGCCCTTTTGGTATGAACCTCCACTTGAGCGATGGCAGCGATGGAGGCCAAAGCCTCACCCCTAAAACCTTTGGAGGTGATGGAAAACAAATCATCAGCAGATTTAATTTTGGAAGTCGCATGACGTTCAAAAGCCAATCTCACATCGGTGATTGACATTCCCATGCCATTGTCGATGACTTGAATCATGGTTTTTCCTGCCCCATTGATCAACAATTGGATTTCGGTGGCCTTGGCGTCAATGGCATTTTCCAAAAGTTCTTTGACCACAGAAGCTGGTCTTTGAATGACTTCACCTGCAGCAATTTGGTTAGCCACATGATCGGGCAAAAGCGAAATGATGTCAGCCATTAGCCTTTAAATAGAGATAAATCAAAATCGATAACATAAAGAAAAGCCAAAACCAAAATCAAGATGATGATGACCAAGCGGGTAGAAATTCCTCGGTTGTTTCGAGTTCGCATTTTCAGACGAGCTTCTTGCCATTGCTGACCAAAATCATTTTGGTTGTAGGTATCCCGATACTTTGAGAATTTAGAATCAAAGTCATAGAGGTTCCCTCCCTCCTTACCGCTGTAATAGCGTGGAGTATAATTGTATCTTCGGTTTTTTTTGAGTTTGAAAAGACTGATCTTCATGCGACGTAAATTGATGATGGGGCAAAACTGTAATCCTATCAAATTTAACGAAAGTGAACGAAATTGCCATTGAGTTTGGACAATTTGTAGTGGAAAAAACTAAAGGCTGCTCATCCTCAAAGCAGTGACAGCCGCCTCTATCCCTTTATTTCCTTTATCCCCTCCACTCCTGGCCCTGGATTGTTCGATGGTGTCATCTGTCAATACACAAAACACCACCGGTGCTTTACCATTGAGGTTCAGGTCTTTTATTCCTTGTGCAACGGCATTTGAAATGAATTCAAAATGTCTTGTTTCCCCCTGAATGACGCATCCAATAGCAATGATGGCGTCAAAATCCATTCGCTGAGCGCTACTGGCGCCATAGATCAACTCAAAACTGCCGGGAACATCAACTCTAACAATATTTTTTATGGAAACGTTGTGATCGACCAATGTGTTTTTGGCTCCCTGAAAAAGAGCTTCGGTTATTTCTTGATTCCACTCTGACACAACCAGGGCTATTCGTATATTTTTCCCGTCAGGAACTTTAGAACGATCGTATTGGGAGAGACTGTTATTGGCAGTAGCCATTAATTGAGGTTTTCCAATAGACCTATTTGGACTCCTACCTTACGGGCTTCTGCAGAATCCGGATATTCGGATTGGATTCTTTTAAAATAGCCTAATGCCGCGCTGTTTTTGCCAAGAGAAGTACCCAAAATCCCCGCTTTAAAAAGATATTTGGGTGCACTAAAAGAATTGTCACTGGATTCAAAAGCGGCAACATAATAATCGTAAGCATCTTCTGGCTGGCCTATTTGAGCGAAAGCGTCCCCGATCGCACCTTTGGCCAGGGCTTTGAGCATCACATCGTCTGTATCAAATTGATCGAGATATTCGATGGCATTGACATAATCCTCCAAGTTGAGGTAAGCCATACCCGCACTGTAGGTGGCCAATTTGGCAGCAGGTGTTCCTCCATAGTTGTCGATGATGTCCAAAAAACCGTACTTTCCTTCACCACCATTAAGGGCTCTGCGAAACAAAGAATCAGATTCTTGACCATTGACGGCCAATTCGAAATAATATTGAGCTTGACTCAGTTCACTGACCGCTTCCAATTTTTTTGGCTCAAAGATATAATTCTGGTAACCCAAGTAGGATAATACAGATAAAGCAATGATGCCGACACCTGCCAAAATGAAATTTTGAAATTTGGAAACCCATTCCTCCGTTCGAGATGCAGTAGTGTCTAATTTTTCAAAAACCTCTGCAGTTGTGCTTTCCACCTCTGCTTTTTTTTCGGCAGCGGGTGCAATCGATTTTTTATAACCTCTCTTTTTGTAGGTTGCCATTTGTATTTTTTTAAGTCCCCAAAATTAACCTTTTTTAGGGCAAAACCAAAAACTCGTGAAATAATGAAAATCGAGGGCTAAAATAAATTTAAATTTTGTTTTACCTTACTCAACCAAACTATATTTGCACACATGTTTTTAAAGCAATTGACCCTTACCCATTACAAAAACATAGAGGCTTCACAATTCGATTTTAAGGCGCCTATCAACTGTTTTATTGGGAATAATGGAATTGGAAAGTCAAATATTCTAGACAGCATCTACCATTTGGCCTTTACCAAAAGTTATTTTAACCCCTCCGGAGTTCAAAACATTCAATTTGGGAAGGAGTTTTTTTTGATTGAAGGAAAATTCGACAAAGCAGGTAAAGAGGAAAAAATCAATTGCAGCCTCAAAAAAGGTCAAAAAAAGACCGTAAAGAGAAATGGTAAGATCTACGATAAAATTGCAGAACACATTGGGTTGATTCCCTTGGTGATCATTTCACCCGCAGATCGAAATTTGATCATCGAGGGCAGCAGTACAAGGAGAAAGTTTATCGATGGCGTCATCGGACAAACCGATAAAACCTATTTAAAAAACCTATCCGATTACAACAAAATACTGGCTCAACGCAATGCGCTACTGAAGTTTTTTGCTCAAAACCGGACTTTTGATGGAGACACTTTGGCCATTTACAACCATCAAATGAGTGAATTGGCACATCCCATCTACGAAAAGAGAAAAGCATTTATGGAGGTGTTTATACCCATTTTTACAAAAAGACACCTCAGCATAAGCAATGGAGCCGAAGAGGTGGACATTCGATACGTATCGGATCTGAGCGAAAATAAAATGTCTGATCTGCTGGATCATAATTTAGAGAAAGACAAAGTACTGCAATTCACCTCTGTAGGGATCCATAAAGATGACTTGGATTTACTCATCTCAGCCATGCCCATTAAAAAATTTGGCAGTCAAGGACAACAGAAAACTTTTCTGATTGCACTCAAACTGGCACAATTTGACTTTATCAAGGAAAAATCCGGCATGAATCCCATTGTTCTTCTGGACGATATTTTTGATAAGTTAGATCAAGATAGAGTTACCCAAACCATCCAATTGTTCGATAATGAAAGTCTTGGGCAAATATTTATTTCTGATACCCACGAAGACAGAATCAAAGCAGCATTGGAAATGAGTTCCTCTGCCTACGAAATATTTAACCTCAGCTAGCGAATGTTCAGATCTTTTATCCTCTTTTTATTGATCTTGTGTTTGGGGTGCAAAAATAAAATTACCCCAAGCGACCTCGACCTGCTAAACGGCTATTGGAGTATTGATTACATCACCCACAAGAATGAAACTTTTTATCCCAAAGGTGCGGCCAAGCTATTGGATTTTTATGAGGTGAATGACCGGGAGGGGGTCAGAAAAAAAGCACAACCTCAATTGGATAATAAATTTTTGGTCACCGAAGATTTAAATAACTTTAAGATTATCTTTAAAGCTGAAAAATATTATTTGAGTTTTCGGACAGTTTGGGATCAATGGCAGGAGAAAATCGTTGAATTGAGTGAAAACAAATTGGTTCTTGAACATCAGGAAAAAAGATATCACTACAAAAGGTTTCACAGCGAGCATTGACCCATGAAGTCACCCAAAAGAAAATTTGAACCTCAAAGCATCGGTAAAGTATTGGACGAAATCGTTCAGTCAAAAGCGTTAAAAACGGGAATTACCAATGCCCGAATCAATGAACTGTGGTACGAATTGATGGGAACACACATGACCCATTACACTGAGAAAATATTACTCAAAGGAAATACACTTTTTGTTTCACTAAACAATGCCGCCTTGAGAGAGGAACTGAATTACGGAAAAGAAAAGATCAGGGAAATAATGAATGAGCAATTGGGCGGTGAAGTACTCAAAAAAATCGTGCTCCGCTAAAACATTTCTCTAACGGAGAAATGAAAAGCACCTTCAATCTCCGCGTTTTCATTGCTGTCAGAACCATGTACTGCATTTTCTCCCACTGAAGTAGCAAACTGTTTGCGCAGGGTACCCTCTGCAGCTTCTTCGGGGTTGGTGGCCCCAATCAAAGTTCTGAAATCGTCAACTGCGTTTTCTTTTTCAAGGACGGCCGCAACAATGGGCCCCCGGCTCATAAAAGACACCAGGTCATTGAAAAATGGGCGTTCCTTGTGAACCGCATAGAACAATTCGGCATCGCGTTGGGACATTTGTGTCATTTTCATAGAGACAATTCTAAATCCCGAAGCATTAATTTTACTGAGGATCGCCCCAATGTATCCTTTTTCTACAGCATCGGGTTTAATCATCGTGAAAGTTCTGTTGGAAGGCATAGCGGTTATTTTTGATGCAAATTTATAAAAAATGATTTCTTTTGCTATTCCAACCCCCTTTTATTAATATTTACCCCAAGGGGAGAAAACAAAAGGACCAAATTTTGGTATATTTGGACAAATGAATAGACAACTCTTAGAAGCATTTCAAAAAGCACTGATTGCCCCAAAAAAAATTGTCATCATTCCCCATAAAAATCCGGATGGCGATGCCTTGGGAAGCAGTCTTGCCCTTCAGGCTTTTTTAACCAAAACCGGACATGATTCGCAAATAATTGCTCCCAATGAATACCCCGAATTTCTGGATTGGATGCCCGGTCAAGAGAAAATCATAAAATTTTCAAATGCTCCTGACGAATCGATCCAAATGGTTGAAAATGCAGACATTATCTTCACCCTGGACTTTAATCAGTTGAGCAGAATTGATCAATTGGCTCCTGTTGTAGAAAAAAGCGATGCCCTAAAAATAATGATTGACCATCACGAACACCCCGGAGATTATGCTTCAATCACCTACTCAGACGCTACTAAGGGATCGACTTGTGAAATGGTATTTGAATTGATTTCCCGTTTAGATCACGATCAAATTGACACTACCATTGCTACTTCTCTCTATACAGGAATCATGACCGATACCGGCTCATTCAAGTTTCCCTCAACCACGGCCAGAACACATCAGATTGTAAGCACACTGATTGAAAAAGGTGCTCAACCCCATTTGATACATCAAATGATTTACGACACCTATTCTTTTGATCGATTACAATTGTTGGGAACTGCACTCAACAACCTAAAAAAGATGGACGGAATCCCCGTAGTCTATATTACACTTTCACAAAAGGAATTGAATCAAAATAAATTCAAAAAAGGAGATACAGAGGGCTTTGTCAATTATGGGCTAAGCCTATTGGGCATATCATTGGCAGTGATCATGATTGAAAATGAAGCTGAAAAAATCATTAAAATGTCTTTTCGATCCAAAGGATCATTTGACGTAAACCACTTCGCAAAGAAATATTTCAATGGTGGAGGACACATCAATGCAGCTGGAGGAGTGTCACATTTGACTTTAGAGGAGACCGTTGAGCAATTCAGAAAGGCAGTGGCTGATGAAAAATCTCAATTCAATGTTTAGAATCTTTTTATTGTATCTACTGGTTATGGGCGTTTTGAGTTGTCAAAACCTGGAGCCTCGCCGGCCCATTAACAAACAAAAACAAGTTTTCCTCAAAGAATCTGCCAAGAGGAACAAAAATATCATTGCCATCGAACAGTCCCTGTTTCGTCAGGCAATTCAGCAGGATGAAAAGCTGTCTTTTGAAAGCTCACCGCAAGGCTTTTGGTACGCCTATCAAAAAAACACCAATTCCGGTGGGAGTTACCCCATAAAAGGCGATCGTGTTACTTTTAGGTATCGTATAGAAGACCTCAACAGAAATCTACTTTACGATGAAAAAGAATTGGGTGATGTGAGTTTTTTTGTGGATCAAGAAGATTTGATCCCTGCACTTCGGGAAGGTGTAAAATATTTACGTTTGGGGGAAATTGGTGTATTTCTGTTTCCTTCCTACCTTTGTTACGGCTACCAAGGCGATGGAGAAAAAATTGGAATCAATCAACCTCTTCGTTTTACGATAGAACTTTTAAAACTCGAAAAAAACTAAAAAATTAAAGATGAAAAAAAATAATCTACTGGGACTCCTTTTTGCTATGTTGATCATGAGTTGTGCTCAACAATATCCCGAATTAGACAAAGGCTTGTACGCCAATATTGAAACCAATAAAGGCGATATCATGTTGCAATTGGAATTGGAAAAAACTCCCATTACTGTTGCCAACTTTGTTTCATTGGCAGAGGGAAACAACCCCAAAGTCTCAAAGGAGTTTTCGGGTAAAAAATATTATGACGGAATAATCTTTCACAGAGTCATCAATGACTTTATGATTCAAGGAGGGGATCCAACCGCAACAGGATCTGGAGGGCCCGGCTATCAATTTATTGATGAGTTTACTGATTTAACCCACAGTGGGCCCGGTATACTTTCGATGGCCAATTCAGGACCCGCAACCAATGGAAGCCAATTCTTTATTACCCATAAAGAAACTCCTTGGCTCAATGGAAAACACACTGTATTTGGAAAAGTAGTTCAAGGTCAAGAAGTGGTGGACAGTATTGCACAAAACGACACCATCGTCAAAGTATCTATCATCAGAAAAGGAAGCGACGCAAAAGGGTTTGATGCCCCAAAAGTATTTTCAAATTATTTTGAAGAGCAATTAATAGCGGAACGAGAAAGAACAGAAAAACAAGCCGCTATCATGAAAGCAAATCAAGAAAAATTTAATACTCAAAAAGCTAAAGCTACAAGCACCTCATCAGGGCTACAATACATCATTACCGAAAAAGGAAATGGCCCCAAAGTCTCAACCACCAACAAGGTAAGTACCCATTATGCGGTTTATTTCGCCGATGGTATTTTACTGGAAACCAGTAAGCTGGAAACCGCTGAAGCATTAGACAGAGTTGATCCCAACCGAAAGGCCGCTGGAGCCTATCAACCCATTAAAGCCGATGTAAGTCCCGATGCGGCGATGATCGAAGGGTTTAAAGAAGGCTTAAGACTTTTGAATGTGGGAGATAAAGCCACCCTGTTTTTGCCTCATCAATTGGCCTATGGCGAAAACGGAAATCAAGCCATTCCTCCACGTTCTGATCTGATTTTTGAAGTTGAAATTGTCGCTTTGATCGAATAGTAAAGTACAATTCTATCAAAACAAATGTGATTTTCTGTACATGAGCAAAAGAACAACCACCTTGGTTTGGTACTCCGCTATTCCATTGTGGTTGTTGATCAGTTTTGCTCGAAAACACCCTGAGTTCATTGAGAAATACTACAGTAGGCTTTTCTATCCTTTTTTTTTCGATCTACATCAGTTATTTTTTGATTTGATACCCTTCTCCTTGGGAGATGTGCTCTATGTGGTGCTGATCCTCTGTTTACTCAAAGCAATCTTTAGAAAAATACCCTTCTGGAGAGCCAAACCACTGAACTTGTTTCTGGATATAGGATCAGTAGCGATTCTTACCGTCTGGATTTTCCACCTCAGTTGGGGGTTCAATTACCACAGACTTCCACTGAATGAACAACTAGAAATACCTATTAAATATAGTAAAGAAGATTTAGTAGTACAGCTAGACAAAATTATTCAAGAATCAAATCAATCGCATAATCGTCTTGTTTCCTCAGATACTTTGGCTGTAACATATCCTTTTTCTAAAGAACAAGTCTCAGAAAAAATAAGCCTTTATCACCCCATTTATCACGAAACCATACTTCATGCCTCCGTGGTAAAAAAATCGCTCTTGAGCCTGCCCCTGTCCTATATGGGTTATTCGGGATATCTGAATCCCTTTACACTAGAGTCTCAAGCAAATGCTAAAATGCCCATTCAGAGTTTGATTACTACATCACTCCACGAAACTGCCCATCAAATGGGGTATGCTTCAGAAAAAGAAGCCAATTTTATCGCTTATCTATCCTCCATCACGTCTGAAGATCCCTACATTCAGTATGCCGGAAACACTTTCGCTTTCAGATATTTATTTAATGAATTATACAAACTGGATTCAAAAATTGCAAAAAGTAAATTAAAGCGTTTAAATCCGGGCATTCTTAAAAACTTCAAGGAAGTCAACGATTTTTGGAAGAAATATGAAAATCCTTTTGAAATCATTTTTGACAAAACCTATGATGGCTACCTTAAGGCCAACGGCCAAAAAAGTGGCATCAAAAGTTACAATGAAATGGTGGGTTTGGTCATCAACTATCACAAAAATGAAAAGCGATTTTGATGTTATTCTGGTAATTACCCAATAACTTTGTAAAAAAACAGCTTTGAAGTACATCAGCAGTGCACAAAACCCACTGATCAAAAAACTCAATCTTTTGATCAGTAAGTCAAGAGTTCGTAAAAAAGAAAATCGATTTGTGGTATCGGGTGAGCGAGAATTGAGCAGGGCGGTTGAAATGGGCTATAACATTGACACCCTTTTCTACAGAGTGGATTATGATGAAAAAATCATTAAAGTTCATTCGGATAGTGTTTTTGAATTAAGTTCCGCTCTTTTTGATCGTGTAAGCATGCGGTCGGGTTCTGAAGAAGTCATCGCCATATTGGAGACTAAAAGCCATCACATCAAAGATATTTCTGTCGATAATGACAGTCGTGTTCTGGTTGTAGAAGCTCCAGAAAAACCCGGCAACATAGGAGCTTTATTAAGAACCGCTGCTGCCGCTGGGTGGGATGCGGTCATTATTGCCAATCCCAAAACCGATCTCTACCACCCCCAAATCATCCGAAACAGTATGGGGGGTGTCTTTTCCATTCCCATTGCCTCCGCTAATTCGGAAGAGGTCATCTCTTTTTTGGAAGCAAATGCTTTTAACATATCTGCTGCAGCCTTGGATCACAAAGCAAAACACTTCAAAAGAGTAAAATACCAAAGGCCGTTGGCGCTGGTTTTTGGGACTGAGGACAAAGGCCTTGACCAAAAATGGTTAAAAAAGGCACAACAGATCGTCCAAATTCCCGTAAAGTTTCCCATTGATTCACTCAATCTGTCTGTTTCGGCAGGGATTTTGATGTATCACTGTGGTGACCAATGATTTTGTTGAATTAAAAGTTTCGAGTACCTTTATTATACCGATGATTGTCAGTGAAAAAATAGAGAATAAAGAGATTGCAAAGCAGTATAAAGAGCTGCTTCAAATCAGTTATCAAACCCTATCTGATGCGGATAAGAAATTGATCCGTTCTGCTTTTGACACGGCTGTTGATGCCCACAGAAATCAGCGGCGTAAGTCGGGTGAACCCTATGTTTTGCACCCCATCAGTGTTGCCAAAATCGTGGCACAAGAGATCGGTCTGGATGCCACCTCTATTGCAGCTGCCCTTTTACACGACGTGGTGGAGGATACCGAGTACAATTTTGAGGACATTGAAAAACTTTTTGGAAGCGATGTAATGAGAATCGTTGAAGGATTGACCAAAATTTCCAAACTCAGTAAAGAGAGTAATGCCTCCCTTCAAGCCGAAAATTTCAGAAAACTACTGCTTACCCTGAACGACGATATTCGGGTCATCATCATCAAAATTGCAGATCGATTGCACAATATGCAGACCCTTGATGCGATGCCTGAATACAAGCAGGTAAAAATCGCTTCTGAAACACTTTACATCTATGCCCCATTGTCTCACCGTATTGGACTCTACAACATCAAAACTGAACTGGAGGATCTTAGTTTTAAGTATACTGAAACTGACCGATATAAATCCATTAAAAATAAAATCGAAGACAGTAGGGAGGAACAAGATCAATACATCAAATCCTTTTCTGAAATCATTCAATTTGCACTGGCAGAAGAAAAGTTAAAATATCAAATCAAAGGTCGAAGCAAATCTATTTTCTCCATCAACAGGAAAATGACCATGCAAAACATTCCTTTTGAGAATGTTTTTGACAAGTTTGCCATTCGTATTATTTACAAAGCCACACATCGTAATGAAAAGTTTTTGGCTTGGAAAATATATTCTATCATCACGGATCATTTCACCCCAAATCCCACACGACTAAGGGATTGGATTACCGCCCCCAAATCAAACGGATATGAGGCTTTACACATCACCGTCATGGGTCCCAACAACAAATGGGTAGAGGTGCAGATAAGGTCCGAACGGATGAATGAAATAGCAGAAAAAGGATATGCTGCACACCACAAATACAAACAAGGGGAGCAAAAAGACATCGGAATTGACTCATGGCTGGACAAGCTCCAAGAGGTCTTGGAAAACCATAACGAAAATCCGGTTGATTTTGTAGAGAACTTTAAGCTCAACCTTTACGCAAAAGAAATTTTTGTCTTCACTCCAACGGGAGACATAAAATCCCTACCCAAAGGGGCCACCGCTTTGGATTTTGCCTTCAGCATTCACACCGAAATAGGAATGAAAACCAGAGGGGCTAGGGTCAATGGTAAACTCGTTCCATTAAGCAGAACTTTGAAAAGCGGGGAAAATGTTGAAATTATTACATCTGAAAACATCAAACCCACTGCCAACTGGTTGGATTTTGTACAAACCTCAAGGGCCAAATCTAAAATCAAGTCATCGCTCAATGAAGAGAAGAAAAGAATTGCTGAAGACGGGCGAGAAACCCTCAGAAGAAAA
The DNA here is from genome assembly GCA_041254175.1 of Flavobacteriaceae bacterium. GTDB lineage: Bacteria > Bacteroidota > Bacteroidia > Flavobacteriales > Flavobacteriaceae > UBA8316. The sequence continues at coordinate 20,401 of JBESZM010000025.1, forward strand.
TTAAAACAACTCAAAATCACCCTCAACGACAAAACCATTGGCCACATGCTGAGATATTTCAATCTCAATAACAGTCTGGATTTGTTTTATCGTGTTGGTTTGGGAACCATTAACAACAAGCAGTTAAAAGATTTCTCAACCGAATTCAACGGAAGTTTCCTCAATTTCTTCAAAAAAAGAATTAGAAAACAAAGTGTTGCCTACAAAAAAGAAGACAAAGAAGAAATCACACAACGATTTGACACTTTGGTTTTTGGTAGGGAAAAGGAAAGTTTAAAACACTCTCTATCCCATTGCTGTAATCCCATTGCAGGTGATCCTGTGTTTGGTTTTATCAGCGTCAACGAGGGGGTTAAAGTCCATAAAAAAGATTGTCCCAATGCCCTGTCATTACAGTCTAACTTCGCATATAGAATCATTAAAGCAAAATGGGTGGATTCCTCCTCCGATGAATTTACCGCCATTTTGAAACTTTCCGGTATTGACAACATGGGAATTGTCAGTGAGGTAACCCAATCGATTTCCGGAGACATGAGTGTCAACATCAATAAACTGAGTTTTGATAGTGAAGATGGTATTTTTACCGGCTTAATCAGTGTAAATGTCAAGAATAAAACAATACTCAATCGATTGATTAATAGGATTTTAAAGGTAAAAGGTGTAGATAAAGTTCTCAGGGAATAATTTAAGACCTATATTTGTAAAAATGGAAAATAACAAATCCAATCAAGAAATTGTTAAAGAGGTTTTCGTAAACTTCCTAAACAAGCATGCCCACCGAAAAACACCGGAGCGATTTGCCATATTGTATGAAATTTATGACAGTGATGAACACTTTGATATTGAATCATTGTACATCACCATGAAAAACAAAAATTACAGGGTAAGCAGGGCAACACTCTACAACACCATCGAACTCCTTTTGGAGTGCGGATTGGTGAGAAAACACCAGTTTGGTAAAAACCAAGCCCAGTACGAAAAGTCCTATTTTGATCGTCAACACGACCATATCATCTTCACAGATTCCGGAGAGGTAAAGGAATTTTGTGATCCCAGAATCCAAAACATAAAAAAAACAATCGAAGAAATATTCGATATTGAAATACACAACCATTCTCTTTATTTTTACGGAACAAAAAAAAGAGTAAACTCATAAATTAAATATGTCCGTAGACTTACTGCTAGGCCTCCAATGGGGCGACGAAGGGAAAGGTAAAATCGTCGATGTATTGACGGAATCCTATGACATTATTGCCCGTTTTCAAGGAGGGCCCAATGCTGGTCATACTCTAGAATTTGAAGGGATAAAACACGTTTTACACACCATACCCTCTGGGATATTTCACCCCAGTGCCATCAATCTAATTGGTAATGGAGTAGTCATCGATCCTGTGATTTTTAAAAAAGAATTGGAGAATTTGACTCCCTACGATATTGATTTTTCGACAAAATTATTGATCTCTAAAAAAGCCCATCTCATTCTTCCTACCCACCGATTACTCGATGCCGCGTCGGAAGCTTCCAAAGGAAAAGCCAAAATTGGCTCAACTTTAAAGGGAATTGGTCCAACCTACATGGACAAAACCGGAAGAAACGGGATGCGTGTAGGTGATATTTTAACCAAAAGCTGGAAAGATCGCTATCAGGCATTAACCCAGAAACACCTCAAAATGTTGGATTTTCACAATGTAGATTTGGAATATGACTTAAGCGAATTGGAAGCCCAATTTTTTGAATCCATTGAAACCTTAAAAAAATGCCAAATAGTAGACAGTGAAAACTTTCTGCACAAGGCTCAAGACGCTGGAAAAAAGATTTTGGCTGAAGGAGCTCAAGGATCATTACTGGATGTTGACTTTGGAACCTATCCATTTGTTACCTCCTCCACTACAACGGCGGCAGGAGCATGTACGGGTTTAGGTGTTGCCCCCAATAAAATCAAAGAGGTCTTTGGAATTTTTAAAGCCTATACTACCCGTGTAGGGAGCGGACCTTTTCCCACTGAGTTATTTGACGATGTCGGTAAGCGCATTGCTAAAATCGGACATGAGTTTGGAGCCACCACAGGAAGAGCCCGACGATGCGGTTGGATTGACCTGGTTGCTCTAAAATACGCTATTCGGGTCAACGGTGTTACCCAACTGATGATGATGAAAGGAGATGTGCTCTCCGGAATAGACACAATCAAGGTTTGTAATCAATACAAAACAGAGCAGGGACTAATCGACCATTTTCCCTTCGACATCAATAATGAGTCCGTATCTCCCGAATACATTGAAATTCCGGGATGGGAGGAAGATTTAACCCAAATCAATTCGGCTGAAAAACTTCCCAAAAACTTTATAGATTACATTCATTTTCTTGAGCGAGAACTCGATACGCCCATTAAAATTGTTTCCGTAGGACCTGATAGAAAACAGACCATTTTGAGGTAGATTTTCTAATTTAGTACCAACAACTACTTACTTTGAGAAAGCATATTCAAATCGGCATACTTCAGCTTGTTTTTCTATTTGCAATAGGAAAAGCAGTAGCACAAGAAGAACCAAAGATTATTAAAATCATTCAGGCTGGAGGCTCCACCCAAGATCAGTTTAATTTTCCCGGTGCCAATATATTGGTAAAAAAAGAGGGGATCAGAGTTCACCTTTTTCACGAGGGTGCCTTGATAAAATCCGATGTGTCTTATTTCTATCCCAAGGAAAATTTTTTTAGAGCCAATGGTGACGTTATCTTTACCCAAGGCGATAGTCTAAAAATGACATGTGATCAAATCGAATATAACGGAACCAGTAAACTTGCCAAAGCATGGGGAAAAGTTGTCCTTGAAAGACCGGATATGAATCTCAAAACAGATACCCTCTATTTGGATCGAGCCAATTCCAAGGCTTTTTACAATTCTTTTGGAACCATCGTAGATGAAAAAAGAAAACTCACCAGCATCAGAGGGATCTACTTTATGGATGAAAAAAAATACCGATTCATCTCTAGGGTAAAAATTGACGACCCAGAATACCTACTCAATTCTCAACGACTGGACTATTATACCGAAAGTGACAAGGCCTTCTTTTATGGAAAAACAACCATCGTGGGAGAGGAATACGACATTTATTGTGAAAAGGGTGCTTACGACACCCAATTGCAAAGAGGTAATTTTCAGGAAAATGCAGTCATCTTTTATGACAATAAAGAAATCAGAGGGGACAGTTTGTATTTTGAAAATGAAAAAAATTATGCCGCTGCAACCAACAACATCAGTGTGATTGACACCCTAAACAAATCCGTCATCAATGGCCATTACGGTGAGATTTTCAAAGCTAAGGATTCTGCCATCATCACCCGAAGAGCCTTGGCCATTAACATCATCGATCAGGATTCGCTCTACATACACGCCGATACACTCATTGCGACAGGACCAACTGAAAAAAAAATATTGAGGGGATACTATGATGTGAGAGTATTTAAAACAGACCTGAGGGGAAAATCAGATTCACTACATTTAGATCAAAGTACAGGACTGATCAAATTACTTAAATTACCCCTGAGCCGGAAGGAAAATCAAATATTAACAGCCAGCCAAAAAAACAAAAAAAATCCTATTCTATGGTTTGGAAAAAGTCAAATGTCAGGAGATAAAATATTTCTTACCTCCGACATGGAAACCAAAAAACTGGATTCCCTTAAAATTATTGGGAACAGCTGGATTATTGAAAGAGATTCCATAAGTGATAGCGGTTTTAATCAAATTAAGGGCGGAGTACTCGATGGTCTTTTTAAGGAAGGAGAACTTCGTGAAATTGACGTTAGTAAAAATACCGAGGTCATTTATTATATGTACTCGGATGAAGACAATGAATTGATTGGGATTGACAAAACCACGTGTAGCCGACTTAAAATGGTTACTAGGGAAAATCAGATTGAGGACATTACTTTCTTTGTCAGTCCGGACGGAAACTTATTTCCAGACAAGGATTTACCCTTTAACGAACGAAAACTCGAAGGTTTTATTTGGAGAGAGGATGAGCGCCCCAATACCATACAGGAGCTTTTTAGTGAAGAGGACAATCAATTTCAACCCACTGAAATCAGAGAGGTAAGCATACCGGAGGATTTTCTGCAAAAAATAGAGGAATAAATGCTGGAAGATTTTTTAAAATATCAAGCCAAAACCACTCCCCATCCTCTAGGCTTGGAAATCGAGTATGCCAGTGGCAGCTATCTTTATGATACCAAAGGGAAGTCCTATTTAGATTTTGTAGCCGGTGTATCCGCACTCCCATTAGGTCATTCACACCCAAAAGTAGTCACTGCCCTCAAGTCTCAAATCGAAAAATACATGCATGTAATGGTTTATGGAGAGTTTGCACAGGCCCCTGCAGTAACACTTTGTAAAACACTGGTGAAGCTACTTCCCAAAAACCATGAAGTCGTTTATTTGACCAACTCCGGGACTGAAGCAATAGAAGGCGCATTAAAACTGGCAAAGCGAGTGACCCAAAGATCCGGACTGATTGCCGCAAATAGGTCCTATCATGGCAGTACACATGGAGCACTGAGTTTACTGGGTTACGAACAACAAAAAAAAGGATACCGCCCACTACTGCCCGGAGTGCGGTTTCTTAACTTTAATTCTGAAAAAGATTTAAGCCAGATTGATGAAAATACCGCAGCAGTTTTATTGGAAACCATTCAAGGAGGAGCAGGATTTATTTTACCGGTAGATGATTACTTGAAGAAAGTCAAAAGAAGATGTGAAGAAATGGGCGCTTTGCTCCTACTCGACGAAATTCAACCGGGATTTGGACGAACGGGTAAAATGTTTGGTTTTGAACATTTTGGTGTTGCTCCGGACATCGTTGTAATGGGAAAAGCACTCGGAGGCGGTTTACCCATCGGAGCTTTTTCAGCCTCCAAAAAACTAATGGAAAAATTGGAAGACCAACCAAAACTAGGACATATCACTACTTTTGGAGGAAATCCTGTCATTGCTACAGCAGCATTAACCACCATCAATGAGATCCTTTCTGCAAAATTGATCCAACAAATTGACCACAAAGAAAAAATTTTCAGAGAAAACCTGAAACACCCCTTGATCAAAAAGATCAGCGGTAAGGGACTAATGTTAGCCCCTATTTTCGAACAAGCCGAAATTCCCGATTTTTTAGTACATCACTGTATTAAAAAAGGGCTTTTATTGTTTTGGTTGTTGTGGGAAAAAAATGCCATAAGAATCTCACCACCATTGAATATCAGTGAAGAAGAGATACTTTTGGGATGTCAAATCATAAGAGAAACCCTTGACGAAATTTAAATTATTGTTAATACTTTTGTTGAAAAGAATAAACTCTTCACTTCTATGTATCTTCTATTCTTCAATAAATTTAAATATATAATAAAACTTTATGTTCGATAATTTATCGGAAGATACCAACCCCTCCTTAACCAAATTTGAGCAGATGCTTAAAACCAACCAAGTGTTGTTCTTTGACGCGCTTGAATTCGAAAATATCATTCATCACTACATTGATTTTGCCCAATTCAACCTTGCCAAGAAAGCAATTAAAATGGGAATGGAACAACACCCTCAGAATGTAGAGTTGATGTTGTTGAAAAGTGAAATGCTCCTGGTGGATGGTGCCTACAAGCAAGCTGAGGAAATGCTTGCTGATATCGAAAGAATATCTCCTGAGCATGAAGAAATCTTTTTGCAAAGGGCTAATATTTTTTCCAAAAAAAAGAATCATCCCAAAGCCATTGAATTGCTCAAAAAAGCACTAGATGTCACTGAAGATCCTACAGAAATTTGGAACTTATTGGGAATGGAATACCTTTTCCAAGAAGATTACATCAAAGCAAAAAAATATTTTTATAAATGTGTAAAAGAGAATACACTTGACTATCAGTCACTCTATAACTTATTGTATTGTTACGAGCAATTGGGTGAAAATATAGAAGCCATCAACACTTTGAATAACCTTCTTGAAATCAACCCATACAGTGAAGTCGCTTGGCATCAATTGGGGAAAATATACATCAAAATCAATAAGCCAGAAGAAGCACTTTCTGCCTTTGAATTTGCCATCATCAGCGACGATTGTTTTACAAGTGCCTACATCGAAAAAGGGAAGTTGTTAGAGCAAATGGGACGCATCAATGAAGCCATTGACAACTATGAATTCTCCCTGAATTTCAACGATCCAAACGCTTTTGTCAACCACAGAATTGGCCTTTGTCATTTAAAATTGGGCAATGACAAATTGGCCATCAGATACCTTGAGGAATCGATCAAACTCGAACCCAACCACGAAAATAGCTGGATGGCCCTGATCGATTTTCTAATCGACTCCAAAGACCTCCTCAAGGCACAACACTATGTCAAAAAGGCTTTACAATCCAATTCCGACAATACAGACTTTTGGAAGAAAAGTGCGCTTATTCACTTTCAACTGAATTTTTATGAGGAAACTGCAGTAGGTTGTGAAACTGCTATCAATTTGGGAAATCACGATATTCTGAATTGGACCCTGTGGATGGACTCTCTCATGCTGGTCAACGACTGGCAAAAAGCACTTGAAATAGGACAACAAGCCTTGCAATACCACCAAAAAAACTCCTCTGTATTGTATCGTTTGGCGGGATGTAAATTCAGGTTAGGTAATAAAAATGAAGCTCTTTTGATTTTCGACCAAATCAAAAATGAGATCAAAATCCCAAAAAAAATTAATCATTTATTCCCTGAACTGATCAAAATTTAATCTGTTAAGGATAAATCTCTTAATTCGGTTTTTCGCTCTATATTGCGCAAAATATTGATTTTTGAAAAATCTTATTACCAAAGAAAAAATCACTCTATTCTCTAAGGGAATGGCTATGGGGACTGCCGATTTAATGCCGGGGGTATCAGGGGGAACGATTGCCCTAATATTAGGGGTTTATAAGGAGCTTATTCAGTCCATCGACTCCATCAACCTAAAAAACCTAAAAAGTCTCAAGAATGATGGCATCAAACCTTTTTGGAGCAACATCAATGGGGAATTTCTAACGGTTCTTTTCTTGGGAATCATAACTGCCATTTTAAGTTTGTCTTTTGCCATAGACTGGCTCATCATCGAACATCCCATTCCGCTGTGGTCCTTCTTTTTGGGATTGTTACTGGCAAGTATATTTATTTTAAAAAACACCCTGAATCAGTGGAGCGTTTCCAATTCATTACTTGCCATTTTTAGTGCTGCTTTGTCTTTTATATTGACTCAAATGACCCCTGTTGATGGGGAAATAGGAATGCTCTATTTGTTCATGTCGGGTTTTTTCGGAATCATTGCCATGATTTTACCGGGAATATCTGGGGCCTACATTCTTCTGATACTGGGAGCATACAGCACGGTCATCAGTCTGATCAAGAACGCCATAACGAGCTTGACCAGTCTTCAGATGGAAATTATGATTCCCACTTTCACCAAACTCTCTGTATTTGTTCTCGGCATCGTCCTGGGACTCCGAATTTTTGCCTCCATTCTAAAATGGTTATTTGACAAAGAACACGATAAGACCATGGCGGTAATGATTGGCCTCATGGCTGGAGCACTTCACAAATTATGGCCTTGGCAACAAAAATTTGAGTGGACTCTTCGTGAAAATTCCAAAACTTTATCCAAACCGATATCACCTTTTGAGTATCCCGAAAATCCTCAACTTGCACTTGCTGTTGTTTTTTTTATCACAGGGCTTTGCTTGGTATGGATTTTGGAGAGAAGAAAAAATATAACACCCCCAAAGTGAGTCAGAATAATTCATCTTATAGAAAGGATTTAATTTTAGTTTTAAAGGGTATTGCAATGGGAGCAGCCAATAAAGTTCCCGGAGTATCAGGAGGCATCGTTGCATTTGTAGCTGGGTTTTACGAAGAATTGATATACTCCCTACAGAAAATCAACCTTAAAGCATTCTCCATTTTGATCCGCAGAGGCTGGAGTCCCTTCTACCAATATACCAACGGTCGTTTTTTGGTATTGCTTTTTTCAGGCGTCATCATCAGCTATTTTAGCGTATCTCTGATTTTGGATTATCTGATCAAAAATTTTGAAATGCAGGTTTTGGGAGTATTTTTTGGAATGATCCTTGCCTCTGTCTATTTTGTATATTTTCAGCTTGAAAAATGGAATTTAAAAAGGTTTCTCTTTTTCCTCATTGGATTGTCTATAGGATTGGTCATTATGTTATCCAAACCCACAGCTGAGAATGACGGCCTATTGTTTGTTCTTTTTTGCGGGATCATCAGTGTTTCCGGCATGACACTCCCCGGCTTATCAGGTTCTTTTCTGTTGCTTTTACTGGGCAATTATACCCTTCTATTGGTCGATGCAGTCAATGCCATCTATTATACTCTGACAGATCTGATTCGGTTGAACTTCGAATTTATTGAAGACCATTCCCGAATGAAGCTACTGCAATTGGCCGTAATTTTTACCGTCGGATCCATAGCAGGGCTGATTATGTTCTCGAATGTATTGAGTTTTGTTTTAAAGAAATTCAAACAAGTGACACTGGCAACCATCATAGGTTTTATCACAGGTTCACTGGGGGTAATTTGGCCCTGGAGAAATGAAGTTTTTGTTAAGGACAATGCGGGAGAAGTGCTGTACAACAGCGTAGGCAATCCGATCATTGAATACTATGATTATTACTTGCCTGATTTTTTAAATACTGATTTTTGGTTCATCACTTTATTCATAATTTTAGGAATATTAATTGTAAGCTTACTGGAAAAATATGGAGTCCAAAAAAAGTAACACCAAGCGTTTTGGCTTGATAGGAAGAAATATTGCGTATTCTTTTTCAAGGGGATATTTCAAACAAAAATTTGAAACTGAAAATTTGCAGGATTGCACCTATGAAAACTTTGATTTAAATCAAATTGAGCAATTAAAAAAAATACTTGCTCAAAAGAATATTTACGGACTCAACGTCACCACTCCATACAAAAGAGAAGTAGTTCCTTTTTTGGATCGCCTCTCCCCTACAGCAGAAAAAATGAATGCTGTAAACACCATAAAATTTCATGAAGATGGGAGCATCAGTGGCCATAACACTGATGTATATGGATTTGAAAAATCATTACTGGAAATCGTCAGTACTCCCCCAAAAAAAGCATTGATCCTTGGAACTGGCGGAGCCTCCTCTGCAGTGGCTTATGTGATGAAGAAATTAAATATCGAATTTTCCTACATTTCCAGAAGTGCAGGAGCAAATACCATTCAATACGAAATGGTGGATGAAAAAGTTATGGACGAACATCACTTAATCATCAATGCTTCCCCGGTAGGAACATTCCCTGATATTAAGGTAGCACCTCAGCTGCCCTACTCATTCTTAACCCATGATCATGTCCTCTATGACTTGATCTACAACCCCCCAGAAACACGTTTTCTTCAAGAGGGAAAAAAAAGGGGGTGTAAAATCTTAAATGGACAAAAAATGCTGGAATACCAGGCTGAAAAGTCTTGGGAGATTTGGAATCAATAGGCAGACATTTTTTTTTTTCGTAAATTTTAGAAAATTTTATTTCAAACAATACCTGATATGGCAAAGACAAAAGACATAGCCAATGATCCTCAGGAAGAGAAAAAGGTCAAATCGTCTGAGGCGATTAACCTGCCTGAAGGTGACGTGGAAGAAAGCAAGTCCAAATCGGAAGTAGAGACTGACTCCTCAAAAGAAATAGCTGCGAATAAGGAGGATCAAAAAAATAACGAAACCTCAGAAAAGGAAACCAAAGACTTTAGTCAACTGAGCTTGACCGAATTGGTAGAAGACCTTCAAAAAAGAATAAAAGCAGAGCAATGGTATACCGACGATAGAAATATCAAAGAGATCATCAATACTTTCGAAACAAAGTTTAAGTCAGAAATTCAAGAAAAAAAGGAAGCTTTCATCAAAGAAGGAGGAAACGAAATTGACTTTTATTTTAAACCCCAATACAAAAACACATTTGATCAAACTTTTAGAGAATACAAAAAAAACAGAAGAACCTTTTTTCAAGAAAGAGAACAATCCCAAAAACTCAATCTGGATCGAAAGTTGGAAATCATTGAGAGTTTAAAAGAGCTCATCAATATTGATGAAAACATCAATACGACCTACAAGAAATTTAAAAATCTACAGGACAGTTGGCACAAAACCGGACCTGTACCTCGGGCTCAAAGCAATAATGTTTGGCAAACCTACAAGCACCACACTGAGATATTCTATGATTTTCTTCACCTGAATCGGGAATTGAGAGATTTGGATTTTAAACACAACTATGAAGAGAAAATTAAAATCATAGAACAAGCCGAAACACTCTCCAAAATACCTGATGTACTCAAAGCCTCACGCGACCTCAATACCTTACATAGATTATGGAAGAATGACCTTGGACCGGTTGCCAAAGAGCATCGAGAAGAATTATGGGCCCGTTTTCAGGCGGCCAGTCAAATCATTCACGCCAGAAGGCAAGAGTTTGACAAAGAATACGACAATATTCTGGAAGAAAACCTCAACAAAAAGAACTCGATTTTGAATCGTATGGAGGAGATCAAAAACAATCCTCCAAAAAATCACAATGATTGGCGAAAAACCATTGATGAGTTCAATAATATGAGAACAGAATTCCAATCTATCGGGCAGGTAACCAAAAAGTTTAGTAAAACCACTTGGACCAGATTTAGGGAAATTAGCCGGGAAATCAATCGAGAAAAGAATCAATTTTACAAGTCTCAAAAGGCCGAGCAAAAAAAGAATATTGACCTCAAAAAAGCATTGATCACTGAGGTAAAAGAAATATTAGAAAATGACGATTGGAAGAGTTACAGTAACCGAATGAAAAACATTCAGAAGGATTGGAGGGCCATAGGGTTTATCCCGAGAAAGCTGTCCAACACCCTTTGGGAGGAATTTCGTTCCCAATGTAATCTTTATTTTGACCGCATCAAATCCGGTTATCAGAGAATCAACAAAAATGAGTTGGAGGCCCACCAAAAGAAAGAAGCGTTCATCAAAAGTATTGAAGGCTTTCAAATTCCGCCTGAACTGGATCCCTTTAAAGAATTTTTTAATTATCAATGGGAAGAGTACAATCAGTTGGGGGATTTAAGTGGCAATACCAATACCAAAAGCATTGAGGACTTCAATAATGCTTTCATTGCACTGATTGAAAAATCAGATATGGAAAAAAGTTTAAAGGCAGAGGCCGTAAACCATATTCGTTTTTCCATCATCAAAGACGATGAAAATAAATTGAGTCGTGAAATTCAAAACATTAAAAGAGTCATTGAAGAATTTAATTCAGAGGCAAGACAGTTAGAAAACAATCTCGATTATTTTTCAAATTCCAGCACCGACAATCCCCTTTTAACAGAGGTTACTTCCAAGTTGGATCTACTCAAATTTGAAATCGAAAAGCACAAAGAAAAGCTGATTGGTTTGAGAAAACTAAAAAGAGAAATGAGCGCCAGAAACGCCCCGGTTGAGGAAGAAACCCTTGAAGATGAGGGAGATGAAGGAGAAACGAAAACTTAAATCATTCTGTTTTTTTAGCTTCCTCCCATAAAACCTCCATTTCCTCAATACTCAACTCACTGACTTTTCTTTGAGATTTTTTGGCTTTTTCCTCAATGTAGTTAAAGCGTTTGATGAATTTTTTGTTGGTTCGTTCCAACGCATTTTCGGGATTAACCTTGAGGAAGCGTGCATAATTGACCAATGAAAACATCACATCGCCAAGTTCCGCCTCCATTTTTTTTGAATCTCCTGCATCGATTTCAGTCCTGAGCTCATCCAACTCCTCTTTCACTTTTTCCAATACAGCCTCTTTTTGATCCCAATCAAAACCCACTCCCGATACCTTCTCTTGAATTCTATAGGCCTTTACCAAAGCAGGAAGGCTATTTGGAACCCCTTCCAAAACACTTTTCTTACCCTCTTTTAACTTAATGTCTTCCCAGTTTTTGACCACTTGATCTGCATCTTCCACATCGGTTTCACCATAAATATGAGGATGCCGGTGTATCAATTTATCTGCAATTTGATTGGCGACATCCGCAATATCAAAAGCCTTTTTTTCACTCCCTATTTTGGAATAAAAAACAATATGAAGGAGAAGATCTCCGAGCTCCTTTTTGATTTCCTCTAAATCATTCTCCAAAATGGCATCTCCCAATTCATAGGTCTCCTCTATGGTCAAATGGCGAAGGGTCTCAAAAGTCTGTTTGCGATCCCAGGGACATTTTTCCCTAAGTTCATCCATAATGTCAAGCAAACGCTCGAAAGCCTGAAGTTGTGCTGTTCGCGATCCCATTTACACTTCCTTCGTATCAGAAGGTTTCTCCTCCTTTGGCAGGTCAAATTTTAATTCGTTTGAATCCAACAGCAGGTTGTACCACTGTATGATTTTTTTGATGTCACTGGCATATACACGGTCTTCATCATAGTCTTGAAAAACCTCAAAAAAATAGGACTCCAATTCCTCTTTGGAAGCTTTGGGTTTTACTCGGGCAGGCTGGCCTTTTTCCAACTGATACATTAACTCAAAAATATCACTTAAAGGCATTTCATCCTTTAATCCAAACACCCTGATTTCTGACAAAACATTGATTTGTTGTCCCAAGTTGGTGACAATTTTCTTTTGGTCGCTTAGTGAGGTAGCAATCACCCCCGTTCGGGTTTGAGCAACCATTCTAAACAAACCGGGTTTGCCAGCGATGGTTAATATTTTATCTAGATTAGATTCACTCATTTTCTTGTCTTTTTGGCCGAGAAACGCATTTTGTAATCGGAATTTATATTGCCTTTGCTAATATTATTCAATTTACCCTTTAACAATCTTTTCTTCAGTGGACTGAGTTTATCAGTAAACAAGATGCCCTCAATATGGTCATATTCGTGTTGAACGACACGCGCAGCAAGACCATCTAAGGTCAATGTCTGTTCCTTAAATTGCTCATCCAAAAAGTGTATGTTGATTTCCTCTTTTCGGGAAACATCCTCCCTGATGTTGGGAATACTCAAACATCCTTCGGTAAAATTCCATTCTTCACCGGTCTCAGCTATCATCCTAGGATTGATAAAAACCCGCTTGAAATCCTTTAAAAATTCCACCTCCTCAGGAGCTAAATCCTCGTCTTGAGCAAAAGGAGAAGCATCAATCACAAAAAGTCGTAAGGATTCTCCAATTTGTGGAGCAGCCAGACCGACTCCATTTGCGTTGTACATGGTTTCCCACATATCTGCAATCAGTTTATCCAAATTTGGATCCTCAGTATCTACAGGAGATGCCTTAACTTTTAAAACATTGGATCCATAAGCTATGATCGGTAATATCATAAAACTGATTTAGAATTTGATATCAAATAAGACTGTAAAATCAAGGTAGCACTGATTTCGTCAATAACTGCCTTGTCTTTTCTGGTCTTTTTTTTTGCACCTGTTTGAATGAGACTGTTAAAAGCCATTTTTGAGGTAAAACGCTCATCTTGGCGAACAACAGCTACTGTTGGAAATGTTTTTTTTAATCGGCCAATAAAGAGTAGAATGTCTGCTTCTACCTCAGATCGATTTCCGTCTTTCTGTTTGGGTTGTCCAACAACAAACTTAATAATTGAGGTTTCTTTTTGATAATCAACAAGAAAGGAAAGGGCCTTGTGGGTCTCCACGGTAGTCAAACCACTGGCAATAATTTGCTCAGCATCGGTATGAGCCAATCCTGTGCGTTTTTTTCCGAAATCAATTCCAATCAGTACCCCCATTGTGTATGCAAATATACTTTTTTTGAGAAGACAATTATGGCGATTAAAACTACTGAATTGAGTATTTTTGAAAAAAAATAATATGCAAAGCATCATAGAGTCCGCATGGGAAAATCGATCATTACTCGAAAAAAGTGAAACCCAGGAAGCCATAAGAGAAGTCATCCGTCAATTAGACACCGGAAAATTGCGAGTAGCAAGTCCCACCGATGGGGGTTGGCAAGTCAACGAATGGGTCAAAAAAGCAGTAGTACTCTACTTTCCCATCCAAAAGATGGAGACTTTGGAAGCTGGTCCCATGGAATTTCACGACAAAATGCCTCTAAAAAGAGGGTATAAAGAAAAAGGAATTCGGGTCGTTCCGCATGCCATCGCTCGACACGGAGCCTATATTTCCAGCGGAGTCATTCTCATGCCCAGCTATGTGAATATCGGTGCCTATGTTGATGCAGGAACCATGGTGGATACCTGGGCAACTGTGGGCAGTTGTGCTCAAATTGGAAAAAATGTACACCTCAGTGGTGGTGTAGGCATCGGAGGAGTGTTAGAACCCCTTCAAGCTGCTCCTGTGATCATCGAAGACAACGCTTTTATTGGATCAAGGTGTATCGTGGTAGAGGGAGCCAGAGTTGGAAAAGAAGCTGTATTGGGAGCTAATGTAGTCATCACCGCCTCTACCAAAGTAATTGATGTTTCGGGAGAAAGCCCGGTCGAATACCGTGGAGTGGTTCCCGAAAGATCCGTGGTCATTCCCGGAAGTTATACCAAAACTTTCCCCGCAGGAGATTATCAGGTACCTTGTGCTTTGATCATTGGTCAAAGAAAAGAAAGTACGGATAAAAAGACCTCCTTGAACAATGCGCTAAGAGAACATGATGTAGCCGTATAAGGCCAACAGAATTATGCTCGATCTCGCCATTGTTATTGTCAACTACCGTTCATGGCCTAAACTAGAAGGCTGCTTGTCAAGTCTTGACCATCAAACAGAAAAGGCAGAGAAGGTAATTGTGGTAGACAATCGCTCCGACGATGGAGTGCTCGAAAGTTTTATGGAAAAATTCCCTTGGGTAGAGTGGATTAAAAATGACACCAATGCCGGTTTTGCTGCGGCCTGTAATCTGGGAGCCCAAAATATCTCAAACCGATGGCTGTTGTTTCTTAATCCCGATACGCGACTGCCCAAAGACTGTTTGCAGACTTTGATCCCCTATTGTGATCAACATCCCGACTTTCATTTGATCACCATCAAACAATTGAGTGAAAGCGGAAAAAACACCCATCCCTATGGTATTTTTCCCAATGTGTGGAACAGTGCGGGACTACTGCGATCTCTGGAACGATTGATTTTGCATCCCGACCAAACCAAAAAGGCAATGGCCAAAAACCCCATCGCCTTTCCCCAATGGATTTCAGGATCCTTTGTGATGATGCACAAGGAACATTTTGATTTGATCGGAGGCTGGGACGATCGGTTTTGGATGTATTGTGAAGACATTGATTTATCCAAAAGAGCTGCTGAAGCAAAACTCAGTAGGGTTTTACTTAATGAATGGGAATGCCTCCACTCTCACGGAGTTTCGTCCCGTAGTAATTTAGAAACCAAAATAAAGACCAAAGCAGCCGTCATTAAATCCACCCACATTTACATTGAAAAGCATTTTTTGGGAAATAATAAAAAATGGGCACACCGATGGTTAAAATTCCACAAGACAGTTGAATTGTATTTGTTGAGTTTTATCGACTCCTCCAAAAGAGAAATCCTAAAAGTATTAATCCCATTTTGGCGCGAATTGTTTTCTAAGGGATTTTAATATTGATCAAGCTGAGAGAAAGCCCTATTTTTGTTCCATCAATGAAACAGATCATCAAAATTCTGGAAGCCGGAAAGGTGCTCCTCGCCCCTACTGATACCATATGGGGTATTCTTTGTGACGCTACCAATTCCGAAGCTGTAAGAAAAGTATATGATTTAAAAAAAAGACCTGACAGCAAGGCCATGGTATGCATGGTATCTGATATTGAGATGCTCAAAAAACACATTGATGATTTACCTCCACAACTAGATTATTACATTAATGACCACAGACCGACCACTGTGATTTACAACAATCCCAAAGGCCTAGCACAAAATGCTATTGCTCATGAAAATACAGTAGCCATCAGAATCGTAAATCATCATTTTTGTACCCCATTGATTAAAGCATTTGGAAAACCATTGATATCTACTTCGGCCAACATCAGCGGTGCTACACACCCTCAAAAATTCTCAGATATTGATACGGAAATTATAACCGGAGTTGACCATATCATTGAGTTGGACAAGGACAAAGTCAACCCACAGCCTTCAAGAATCATAAAAATTGAACCGTCGGGGGAAATATCCCTTTTGAGATCCTAATCATGTTAAACAAAGACTTCCATACTGTTCTTCAAAAAGAAGTGTTTCAAGCCTTGGCCCGCTGTGCGGACAATTTGTCCCTTGAGAGTTATCTGGTAGGCGGTTTTGTTCGCGACCATTTACTCGGCAGAGGGAAAGCCAAAGACATTGACGTGGTGACTGTAGGTTCAGGAATAGAACTGGCCAAAGCGGTTCAAAAGGAGTTGCCCGGAGCAAAACCCGTACAAGTTTTTAAATCCTATGGCACTGCCATGGTACAATGGCGGGATATCAGTCTGGAATTTGTAGGCGCAAGAAAAGAGTCCTATTCAAAAGACAGTAGAAATCCAAAAGTCTCACAAGGAACTTTAGAGGACGATCAAAACCGCAGGGATTTTACCATCAACGCACTGGCCTTAAGCCTGAATGCAAAAGACAAAGGAACACTTATCGATCCCTTTAACGGTTTGGAAGATCTCCAAAATGGGATTATCCGGACCCCTATGAAACCTACAGCAACCTATTCCGACGATCCCCTCCGCATGCTTCGTGCCATCAGATTTGCAGCCCAATTGAATTTTAAAATTGAAGCCCAATCACTCAAAGCGATCCAAAAAAATGCACATCGGATTGCAATCATCTCCAAAGAACGTATTGTAGAGGAACTCCATAAAATAATGCTGACAACTCAACCCTCCCAGGGATTTCTCATACTGGAACAAAATGATCTGTTGGAACGCATCCTACCTGAACTGATCCAACTTAAAGGAATTGAGGAAATTGAAGGTCAACGCCATAAGGATAATTTCTACCACACCCTGGAGGTGGTCGACAACATTTGCCATCATACAGAGAATCTTTGGCTACGCTGGGCGGCACTGTTACATGATATTGGGAAGGCCCCGACCAAAAAATTCCACCCCAAAATCGGCTGGACCTTCCACGGGCACGAGTTTGTAGGCTCCAAAATGGTGTACAAACTCTTCAAACGCTTAAAAATGCCCCTGAACGAAAAAATGAAATACGTTCAAAAACTGGTGATGATGAGTTCCAGACCCATTATCATTGCAGAAGACATCGTTACCGATGCTGCCGTAAGGCGATTGGTTTTTGATGCAGGTGAAATTTTAGAAGATTTGATCACCCTTTGCGAAGCTGACATCACCACGAAAAACCCCGCACGATTCAAACGCTATCACAATAATTTTAAGCTTGTAAGGCAAAAAATCAAAGAAGTCGAGGAAAGAGACCGAGTCAGGAATTTTCAACCGCCTGTAACTGGAGAAATGATAATGAATCATTTTAATTTAAGACCCTGCAAAGAAATAGGACTCATCAAAGAAGCCATCAAAGAAGCCATTTTAGAAGGCGAAATTCCAAATGAATACGACGCAGCTTTTGCGATGATGATAAAAAAAGGAAGTGAAATAGGACTTGAAGCCCATGGAGAATAGTTTTAAAATATCGGTCAAGATCAGTCTAATCTTGGTTTATTTGGTTATTGCGGCCGGTTCCATTGTCCGAATGACCGGAAGCGGTATGGGTTGCCCCGATTGGCCCAAATGTTTTGGCTATTGGATTCCCCCAACCGAAAGGGCTCAACTGGACTGGAAACCCGATCATCAATACACCAAAGGACAAGTCATTATTCTGAAAGAGGAACTCAGGGTCGCCAATAGCGACTTTAAGTCTTCCTTAACATTTAAAGACGACAATTGGGACTTCTACACCCAGCACGACTATGCCCTGTTTAATCCATACCACACATGGATTGAATATCTGAATCGCTTGTTAGGTGCCCTGGCCGGATTGGCCGTTTTGATCATGACGATTTTGTCCTTTTGGAGTTGGAAAATAAACGTCACCTATCCCATCGTTTCCATTTTGATTCTTTTGGGAATGGGATTCCAAGCCTGGTTGGGAAAAACGGTCGTGGATTCTCATCTGGCACCCTATCGCATCAGTCTGCACATGGGTATGGCCCTGTTGATCGTACTGGGATTGGTTTTTTTACTCTTTTCCAGTCAAAGAAAGGCGTTTTCCATTCCTGGAAATACTGCTTTAAAAGCATGGGCTTGGTTTGCCGTGTTGTTGACCCTATTTCAAATTGGGCTGGGAACCCAAGTCCGTCAATTTGTCGATTTACAAATGCATGAAGCTCCCGGACAATGGCTCGACCCTGCGCCCATCAAATTTTATGTACACCGAACTTTGTCACTGCTGGTTTTGGGAGTTCATTTAATTCTTTTTTGGATGTTGCGAAAAATGAAACGCAATGTCAAGGTCTTCAATCAAATTTTGGGATTGATCGGGTTGGAGATTTTTAGTGGTATTTTGATGTTTTATCTCGATTTTCCTCTCAGTTCTCAACCTTTACATTTAATCATCGCGGCCCTGCTTTTCGGGGCACAATCTTTTTTTATATTACAAATAATGTCAAACAGAAAGTCCTATGATCTATAGAATGCGTGCAATTTTAGACACCGAAACCGATGTAATCCGAGATTTTGAAATTGAAGCCACCGCCACCCTAGAAGAACTGCACGACGCGGTCTCACAATCCTTTGGTTTTGCCGGTAACGAAATGGCTTCCTTCTATCGCTCCGATGAAAATTGGGCCCAAGGTGAGGAATTGCCCTTGGTCGATATGGGAGTGGGAGAAAAACCACTCAACGAAAAACCACTCAATAAAGTCCTATCGGAAAATGAAAACCGTCTGATCTACGTTTACGATTTCCTCAACCTTTGGACGTTTTTTGTGGAATTGATGGAAACGGCCGAAAAAGACCACCTCAAAGGTTATCCCAGTCTGATTTTTTCCCATGGCGAAGTACCCGAAACCCCTCCCGATAAGGATTTTGTCGCTCAAGAAGGTTTTCACAATGAGCTGACTGAAGACGAAGATTCAAACGAAAATGAATTTGACGAGGATCAGTTTTATTAGAGCAAGTCTCCCAAACTGACATTCTGGTAGTTCCTTCGCATATAATCAAATGAGGCCTGCATCAGCTCCCCCATGGATTTACTTTTTGTAAAGGCATCGTCTTTGGTAAAAACAAAAATTTCATTTTTGAGTTTTTCGAGATTTTCCGGAATGGACAAACGATCTTTCTTCATGATGTTTACCAGAAAATCAATTCGATTGCCCGAATTGATCAATCGACGCGAAACGATGGAACGTTCCTCAATTTTGTATTGGATGATCGACTCGTGATTCAACTTGTCCTTGACCACCAACATCAACGGATAATTCTCCTTAAAGAATTGGGGACGATATACCGATAGTTTCCCCTCAAAACATTGTTGGTCAAAATCTATGGCCCTGATCTTGTAGATCACATGATCGAAATCGTGAATGGGGATCACCACGTAATTGTAGGCCCGCATATCTCCCAGCAAGCGTACCATACATCGCTCATTGAACTTCACGTACTCTTTGGCAATTTGAGCTTTTTCAGCTGCGCTACAATGGGGTAGGTACTCCTTGATAAATACATCCCCTGGAATGCCTGCAATATGTTCCTCAATCAAAGTATCGTGATTGACCATATAATTGAGGTTATAGGGCGAGAGGGTATGTTCAAACTCCAAACCGTACACCCGAGAAGCATCGGTTTTCTTTACATAGAAATAGGTAAAGTTATCGTTCAGAACATTTCGAATTTTAATCCGAAAAGGTTTTGAATTGCCAAAGGTACAGTAGTCTATGGCATCAATATTCAGATCCGGTAAAGAGGAATCACCACCATCGGAATGCAGTTGGGTGTAAATCGTTTTTAGAGCGTAATCTATTTCCTCCCGATCAGAATCGGAATAGTAAACCCTTACCCATAGGGTATCCTGATCATATTTGTCATAAACGATCACGGAGCCAGAAAATCGCAACAAGTCCTCATAACAGATCGAAGACTCCATCCAACGATCGTACTTTTTTAAAAAATGCATCAAATCGTCGGATATGGGAAAAAAAGGCTTTTTTTTGGAAATCAATTTCTCCTCCACTCTACTGTTTTTATCAAAAATACCTCTTTTTCCGCATTGTGTTTCTATAATCGCTTAATAAGGTAAAACAATGGTATAAAATTGGGGAACGGTGATTTAAGCTTTAATTTTGCAAAATGGAATTCAAACTGGAGTCCCCCTTTTCACCCACCGGAGACCAACCGGAAGCCATCCGTCAGATCGCCACGGGTTTTTCCCAAGGGGAAAAATACGTCACCCTGCAAGGGGTTACCGGCTCCGGTAAAACCTTTACAGTAGCCAATGCAGTGCAGGAATTACAACGTCCTACATTGGTCTTGGCCCACAACAAAACTTTAGCCGCTCAGCTCTATTCCGAGTTCAAACAGTTTTTCCCCAACAATGCCGTTGAGTATTTTGTTTCCTATTATGACTACTACCAACCCGAAGCCTATATCCCAACCAGTGGCTTGTATATTGAAAAGGACTTGTCCATCAATGAGGAAATTGAAAAGCTGCGTTTGAGTACCACCTCCTCCCTCCTCTCCGGAAGAAGGGATGTATTGGTGGTCGCCTCTGTATCCTGTTTGTACGGAATTGGAAATCCGGTAGAATTCCAAAAAAATGTCATCGCTATTGAAAAAGGAGAGGTCATTTCGAGAACCCAACTGTTGCACCGATTGGTACAAAGCCTTTACTCGCGTACAACGGGTGAATTTAACCGAGGGAATTTCAGGGTCAACGGTGACATCATTGACATCTTCCCGGGCTATGCAGATGTGGCCTTTAAAATCCATTTTTTTGGCGATGAAATCGAAGAAATTGAATCCTTTGACCCCATAGAAAACCAACTTTTGGAAAAATTTGATCGGGTGACCCTTTTCCCCGCCAATATGTTTGTTACTTCGCCGGACATCCTTCAAAACGCCATCACGCAAATCCAAGATGACTTAGTAAAACAAGTCGACTATTTCAATGCCAACGGTAGTTTTTTGGAGGCCAAGCGGTTGCATGAACGCACGGAGTTTGACTTGGAGATGATCCGTGAATTGGGCTATTGTTCCGGAATTGAGAATTATTCTCGCTATCTTGACGGCAGAGACCCCGGAACACGACCTTTCTGTTTGCTTGATTATTTCCCCGACGATTTTCTGATGGTGGTGGACGAAAGTCATGTAACCATTTCTCAGGTTCATGCCATGTATGGAGGGGACCGAAGTCGAAAGGAAAACCTGGTCAATTACGGCTTCCGTTTACCGGCTGCCATGGACAACCGACCCTTAAAATTTGAAGAGTTTGAAGCCTTGCAAAATCAAGTACTCTATGTCAGTGCGACTCCGGCAGACTATGAACTCAAACAAACCGAAGGGGTTTATGTGGAACAGATCATTCGACCCACCGGACTGCTGGATCCTGAAATAGAGATTCGACCCAGTTTGAATCAAATCGACGATCTGATAGAGGAAATACAAGTCAGAGTGGAAAAAGACGAGCGCACGCTGGTGACCACACTGACCAAAAGAATGGCGGAAGAGTTGACCAAATATTTTGCGCGGGTCAACATCCGTTGTCGATACATCCACAGTGATGTGGACACCTTGGAACGGGTGGAGATCATGCAAGACCTGCGCAAAGGATTATTTGACGTATTGGTAGGGGTCAACCTATTGAGGGAGGGCTTGGACCTACCGGAAGTTTCTTTGGTGGCCATTTTGGATGCAGACAAAGAAGGTTTTTTAAGAAGTCACCGTTCTTTGACGCAAACCGTAGGTCGGGCAGCTCGAAATGTCAATGGAAAGGCCATCATGTATGCCGACAACATTACCAAAAGTATGCAAAAAACAATCGATGAAACCCTTTACCGCAGGGACAAACAACAGACATACAACCTAAAAAACAATCTTACTCCCAAGGCTCTTAACAAGTCATTGGACAATGCTTTATCCAAAAATTCGGTAGCCACCTATGCCCAGGAGTTGAGTGATCGAAAAGCCGCCGAAGCCAAAAACCGCTATTTGAGCAAAGAGGAAGTAGAAAAGAAAATTCGGGAGTCGCGAAAGGCCATGGAAGCTGCCGCCAAAGACTTGGACTTTATTGAGGCTGCAAGACTGAGAGACGAGATCAAATCTTTACAGAACCAACTGCAATAAAAAAAGGCTCGATCGACCACCGAGCCTTTTTGCACTAAAATAAAATTAATTCATTTACTTAATGGAAATCAATTTTTTAGGTTGAGGCAAGGCCTCTGCTTTTTTGGGGAGACTGACCGTCAAAATCCCTTCTTTGTAATTCGCACTGATCTTATCAGCAGATACGGTTTCTGGAATGTTGAATGATCTTTTAAAAGAACTGTAGCCAAATTCCTTACGGGTAAACCTGCCTTCTTTTTCGGTAGATTTTGTCTCGGTTTCAGAAGAGATGGTCAATACACCCTCATCCAACTCGATTGTAAAATCACTTTTTTTCTTTCCCGGAGCGGCCAATTCAATGTCGAAATGATCATCGGCTTCGATGATGTTGGCGGCGGGAACAGTAGCACTGATGTGGTTCCAATCTTGATTGATAAACAGATCATCGATCAAAGAGGTGAATACGGGATTTTGTTTTTTAATTAAATTCATGATGTTAAGATTTTAAATTAAACATTTTTTAAAAGTTTACTTCAAATCCTATACCATCACAAAAAAGTGACAACATGTCGGTAAATTCCTAAAAATTCATGTCAAAATGACAATTACAGGGCTTCTTGCACCTTTTGTGCGGCTTCTTCAAAGGCTATAGCAGACAAAACATTAAGTCCGGAATCATCGATTAATTTCTTGGCAATGTCGGCATTGGTTCCTTGCAAACGAACAATAATAGGGACCTTGATGGCGTCTCCCATATTTTTATAGGCATCCACGATTCCCTGAGCTACCCGGTCGCAACGTACGATCCCTCCAAAGATATTGACCAAAATAGCGGCCACATTGGGATCCTTTAAGATCAATCGAAAGGCCGTCTCAACACGCGCAGCATCGGCGGTACCTCCTACGTCTAAAAAGTTGGCCGGAGATCCACCGGACTGTTTGATCAAATCCATGGTCGCCATGGCCAATCCGGCTCCGTTGACCATACATCCTACATTTCCATCCAGTGCCACATAGTTGAGTCCAACCTCACGCGCTTCTACTTCAGTAGGGTTTTCCTCCGACAGGTCTCTGAGTTCTGCGTATTCCTTGTGTCGGAACAGGGCATTGTCGTCCAAAGTTACCTTGGCATCTACGGCAATGATCTTGTCATCGGAAGTTTTTAAAACGGGATTGATCTCAAAAAGAGAAGCATCAGCACCCACATAGGCATCGTACAATGCGGTAATGAATTTTACCATTCCTTTAAAAGCCACACCACTCAAACCTAGATTAAAAGCCACATTTCGGGCTTGAAAGCTTTGAAGTCCATGGGCTGGATCAATTTCTTCCGTAAAAATCAACTCGGGCGTTTTTTCAGCAACCGCTTCAATGTCCATTCCTCCTTCAGTAGAATACATGATCATGTTGTTTCCGGTGGATCGGTTGAGCAAAACCGAAACATAAAATTCTTTGGGCTCTGAATCTCCGGGGTAATAAACATCTTCGGCGATCAGTACCTTATTGACTTTTTTACCCTCCGGCGGAGTCTGAGGAGTGATCAATTGCATCCCAATGATCTGATCTGATATGGATTTTACCTCATCCAAACTCTTGGCCAATTTGACCCCTCCGCCTTTACCGCGGCCTCCGGCGTGGATTTGTGCCTTGATCACATGCCAAGAGGTTCCCGTATCTGCCGTAAGCTTTTCCGCGGCGGATACCGCCTCATCAGAATTGTTGGCTACAATACCGTTTTGAACGGCTACGCCAAAGCTGGCTAAAATCTCTTTGCCCTGATATTCGTGTAGATTCATTCTTTGATTTTTATGTCCCAAAAATAGTAAATCACCACTGAATAATACACCATTAGTGGAAAAGTATAATGTTACATATAAAACAATAAGTTTGATTTTTATAACATCTGATGTTTTAGGGCGGTGGTTTGATTTTTGGGATTAATTTTGCCATCGATTAAATAGGACAAAAGTGACGAACCGTGATTTATTGGCCATTGCCTCGGAATTTGGCAATCCACTCTATGTTTATGACGCAGCAAAAATAGGCTCTCAATACCAAAGATTGACCTCTGCTTTCAGTAGGATAGGAGATCTCAGGATCAATTACGCCACCAAGGCGTTGTCTAATGTCTCCATCTTAAAACTGATGCGACAATTGGGTTCGGGACTGGATACGGTTTCCATCCAGGAGGTACAATTGGGTTTGGCAGCGGGTTTTGAACCTCAGGCCATTATTTATACCCCCAACGGGGTTTCCCTAAAAGAAATAGAAGAAGTCGCCAAAATGGGGGTTCAAATCAATATTGACAATCTTTCGTTATTGGAGCAATTCGGCACCCGACATCCCAAAACACCGGTTTGTATCCGCATCAATCCCCATGTAATGGCGGGCGGCAACAGCAACATCTCTGTGGGACATATCGACTCCAAATTCGGTATTTCCATTCATCAGATCCCACATTTACTCCGTATTGTAGAAAACACCGCCATGAACATCAATGGCATCCACATGCATACGGGCAGCGATATTTTAGATATTGACGTTTTCCTTCATGCGGCTGAAATTTTATTCGACACCGCAAAACATTTTAAAAACCTGGAGTTTTTAGATTTTGGAAGCGGTTTTAAAGTCCCCTATCAACAAAATGATATCGAGACCAATATCGAAGAGCTGGGCGAAAAATTATCCAAAAGATTCATTGATTTTTGTAAGGAATACGGACGAGACTTACAATTGATCTTTGAACCCGGAAAATTTTTGGTTAGCCAGGCAGGACATTTTGTGACTCAGGTCAATGTGGTCAAACAAACCACTTCTACGGTTTTTGCTCAGGTGGACAGTGGTTTTAACCACCTGATCCGCCCCATGCTCTACGGTTCTTATCACCATATCGAAAACCTCTCCAATCCCAAGGGGAAAGAACGCTTTTATTCCGTGGTCGGGTATATTTGTGAAACAGACACCTTTGGCAGCAACCGAAAAATAGCGGAGATCACCGAAGGAGACCTATTGGTATTCAGAAACTGTGGTGCCTATTGCTTTTCTATGGCCAGCAATTACAATTCCCGATATCGCCCTGC
>JBESZM010000026.1:0-31719 GCA_041254175.1 Flavobacteriaceae bacterium
GACAGTGCGGGAGAAAACCCAACTGAAATCACCATCCCTGATGGAATGAATAAACAGGAAGCCAGAAATACTGCGATTTTGGCAAGTGGTTTGGGGACAACTCGTTATACCAAAGCACTCAAGGAGGTAGATCTTTCAAAAACTATCTTTTTAGGCACAATGAATGATGAGGCGGTAGGTCATTGGACTGAGGCAGAAATAGATTTTCTTAAAAGTAAATCCGCAAAATACTTTTACGAATCCGGCGACCACAGTGAAATTTTTGAATACAAAAAAATGAGATCCCTCAGCTTAGAGATGATTAAATAGAAAAAGCTTAGAAATTACTATTCTTCCAAAAGACTTACACCATTGAGGTCGGTGATCAAGACATGGCTCATATAGTCAAAAAAG
The DNA here is from genome assembly GCA_041254175.1 of Flavobacteriaceae bacterium. Lineage (GTDB taxonomy): Bacteria > Bacteroidota > Bacteroidia > Flavobacteriales > Flavobacteriaceae > UBA8316. The sequence continues at coordinate 394 of JBESZM010000026.1, forward strand.
GGACGTATGTTTTGAAAATGAGTATCAATGACCCGGATAAAATCGGAAGAAAGCACCTCTTGATCTGAGAAGTTTTTGATAAAAACGTGCTGTTTTTTTTTGATCAGATCGATATTGGGGTGTTCTTTGGAGAAGCCTTTGGGAGCGGTTTTGACTTCCTCCCCCGAAAGAGAGCCCCAGTGTTTTTTAAATGCCTTATTATCCATGATTTGACGGTATTCCTCGGCATCTATTTCCAGTTCCTTTCGGATTCTCTGCAAGTCTTCTTTTTCCGGGGCCCAAAACCCAACACCCAAAAAACTATTTTCGGGTTCCAAATGAAGATAGTACCCTCCCCTGAGCGCAGGCTTTTCTCGGTGAAAAGCCAATCCGAAATGGGTTTTATATGGGGTTTTATTCTTGGAAAATCGCACATCACGATAAATACGGAACATTTTGGCTTTTTCGATCTTATCGTGAATTTGCAGATTTTGCTCAATCTCTTTCATAAACAACTTTACCTGACCCTCCAATAATTTGAATTCGGCTTTGTTGGACTGAAACCAATCTCGATTATTGTTTTGCTTCAGTTTGGAAAAAAATGAAAATAGGTCCGGATTTATGATTTGCATACGAGCGATTTTATTCTGCGATCCAAGAATTTATTTTTTTCTCCAAAATACTAAGAGGTATTGCACCATCCTCCAAGACCTTTCTGTGGAAGGTTTTGATATCAAAACGATCCCCCATTTCTTGTTCAGCCAAGCTGCGAAGTTCTCGAATCTTAAGCTGTCCAATTTTATAGGAGAGAGCTTGACCAGGATTGGCCATATAACGTTCTATTTCTGAAGTAAGTTTAGCTTTTGAGTCTCCTTCGTTTTCCAAAGAGTAAGCAATCGCCTGTTCTCTTGTCCAGCCTTTGGAATGTAGACCGGTATCCACCACCAAACGAATGGCGCGGTGCATTTCCATATTGAGCATACCGAAATATTGATAAGGGTCGTCATACAATCCCAATTCTCTCCCCAAAGACTCCGTATAAAGTGCCCAGCCCTCAGAAAAAGCACTATAAAAAGAGTTCTTTCGAAAATTGGGTAGCTTTTGATTCTCCTGTTGGATGGAAATTTGAAAATGATGACCGGGTATAGCCTCGTGCAAAAACAGGGCTTCATTGTCAAAGACATTGTATTTTTCTACATCCGGAATGGGAACATAAAAAATTCCCGGTCTTGAGCCGTCCAAAGAACCTCTGTTGTAGTGAGCTGCGGCCGATTTTTCTCTAAAAGCCTCTACTCGTCTGATTTCAAATGGGGTTTTGGGTTGAAGATCAAATTGTTCATCCACAAAGGGTTTTATCTTTTCATACATGAGATTGAAGTTATCAATCACCTGTTCCGCAGCATCGAACGGCATTAAGTCTTTAGAGGTTCGCACATGTTCAAAAAATTCCAGTAGAGTGCCTTTAAACCCAACCTCTTGCATGACCTTTTTCATTTCACTGCGGATACGCGCAACTTCCTTTAGCCCCAGATCATGAATTTCATCGGCCGACATATCTGTAGTGGTGTAAACTTGTATGGCATACTTATAATAATCCTCACCATCTGGAAATGCACCATAACCACTGCTCTCTCTACCGGCTTCATAATAGGGTCCGGCCATAAAATCATGAAGCTTTTGATAGGCAGGAATGATTTTGTCGGTGATGATTTGCTTGTATGCAGCCATCAATTCCGCTTTTTCCTCCTGTGTAAATCCATCGGGCAGGTTTTTGATGGGATTATAGAACAAGTGAGACGTTACTTCAGGGCCTGTCATTGCGGCCAATTGTGGAATTACTTTTTTGATTAGGGATTTTGGTAAAACATATCCCTTTTCGATCCCCTCTTTCATTTTTTCTTCTGCACTGGACATCCACCTCATATAACCCTCCAAGCGAACAAGCCAGTTTCGGTAATCATCAGGGGTAACAAAAGGTTGCGCTCCCTTTCCTGAGGCCAATTGACCTATGGTCAGCTGGAAAGTCCACATTTGATCAATGGGCATCAAATCTTTGTTAAAACTGCTTTCTTTCAATTTCAATCTCAGATCGCGAAGAAGAATATCTTTACTCATCAACTCGTCTGATGTCAAGTATCGATCCTCAAAATGGAAGAGACGGTCGATATAAAAAGCAAAAAAATGGTTTTGTTTGACCAGAAACTCTGGAGATAAAAAATCTGGCAGACTGTCGTTGTACCGATCATCCCCTAAAAAAGTTGCATTGATACGGTATAACTTCAGTGATTCTTGGAAGTAATCCTCCAAAAAGTTATCAAAATTATTTTGGTGTCTTTTTTCTTGATAGAAAAAATTACAGGCTACCAAAAAACATAAGCCAAGAATAAGAGGTGCTTTTTTCATCATATGATCTTTTGACCTTCAGAAAGTTACAAAATTTAATACACTAAAATAAAAAAGAGCTTAGCGCTTGCGTTCCTCCAATATTGCCAGAACATCCTCAAGACGTTTTCCTTTGGATTTTAACAAAATGAGGTAGTGAAAAAACAAATCTGCAGCCTCCTCCATAAAAAGAGGCTCATTGTCAGCGATGGCTTCGATGACAGTTTCGACACTCTCCTCCCCTACCTTTTGGGCAATTTTATGGATGCCTTTATCAAACAAACTACTGACATAGCTTTCCTTTGAAGGGTTTTTCTGACGATCTTCGATAACAGCCTCCAATTCCTTGACATAACTCAAACCGGATGCGTTGTCTTCCCCCCAACAGGTGTCGGTTCCCTGGTGACAAGTGGGCCCCTCCGGAGAAGCTGTTATCAAAAGAGTGTCTTGGTCACAATCTACCTTGACGGAAACTAATTTTAAAAAATTCCCGCTTTCCTCTCCTTTGGTCCACAGTCTTTGTTTGCTTCTGCTAAAAAAAGTGACCTTTCCGAAAGACTGGGTCTTTTCCAAAGCTTCCTGATTCATATACCCTAACATTAAAACTTTTAGGGTTTGCGCATCTTGAACTATGGCCGGTAAAAGGCCATCGTTATTTTTATTAAAATTGGCTGTTTTCATCAGATGATTCTTGTTGGAATGTTTTCTTTCTTTAAAATCTGTTTGAGTTCTGGTATGGGGATTTCACCAAAGTGAAAAACACTGGCCGCTAGGGCGGCATCAGCTTTTCCTTTTTTAAAAGTATCCACAAAATGCTGAGTATTCCCCGCTCCACCGGAAGCTATGATGGGAATGTTCACCATTTCGGTCAGTTCGGCCAAGGCAACATTGGCAAATCCGTTTTTAGTTCCGTCATGATCCATAGAGGTAAAGAGAATTTCTCCTGCACCACGAATCTCAGCTTCTTGTGCCCATTCTTTCAATTCGATTGGAGTAGGGACCTTCCCTCCCACCAAATGTACAAGCCAACGATCATCTACTTTTTTGGCATCAATAGCCACCACCACACATTGACTGCCAAAGGCATCCGCCAATTCATTGATCAGTTCCGGTCTTCGTACTGCTGCCGAGTTTATAGATACCTTATCTGCCCCGTTTCGCAACAATATTTTGGCATCTTCAACACTGCTGATTCCTCCACCAACCGTAAAGGGAATGTCAAGTGCTGCCGCTACTTTTAAAACCAGATCCGCAAGGGTTTTTCTCTTTTGCTCCGTTGCCGAAATGTCCAAAAAAACCAACTCATCAGCGCCCTCTTCGGTGTAGCGGCTGGCCAGTTCTACCGGATCACCGGCATCACGCAGGTCTACAAAATTCACTCCCTTGACCGTGCGTCCGTCTTTAATATCTAAACAAGGTATAATTCTTTTGGTCAACATGAGTCAAGTGTTTTCTACAATATAGCTTTCTAACTGTTTCAAACTTATCTTTTTTTCATAAATCGCTTTTCCAATGATGACGCCATCGCAACCCAAATCAGTCAAACGGGGCAATTCGGAAATGTCAGACACCCCACCGGAAGCAATCAATTTGATTTCGGGACATGCTGACAATAATGATTCGTAGAGCGCAAAAGCAGGGCCCTCCAACATTCCATCCTTGCTGATGTCGGTACAGACCACATAATCCACCCCTGCCTCCTGGTATTTTTTGACAAAAGGGACGATACTTTCCTCTGAGGTTTCCATCCATCCACTCACTGCAATGCGATCCCCTTTTACATCGGCTCCCAAAATGATTTTATCGCTTCCGTATTCAACCAACCATCTTTTAAATGTCTCAGGATTTTTTACTGCCACACTTCCCCCGGTTATCTGTTGAGCACCACATTCAAAAGCAATTTTTAAATCTGTATCAGACTTTAACCCTCCACCGAAATCGATCTTGAGTCCGGTATGAGTAGCCAATTTTTCCAATACCTTGTGATTGACAATGCTCTTGGCTTTTGCACCGTCCAAATCCACCAAATGCAGGGAAGTAACCCCACTTTCTTCAAAGGCTTTGGCCACCTCCAATGGATCTTCGTTATAGATTTTTTGGGTGGCGTAATCTCCTTTGGTCAAACGAACACACTTGCCTTCTATGATGTCTATAGCTGGTATGATTCTCATTTCAAAATTTTAAAAAATTTTCCAATAATCGCAAACCATATTTACTGCTCTTTTCGGGATGAAATTGCACTCCACAAAAATTATCTTTTTGAACCGCTACGCTATAAGCCCCGGCATAATCACTTTGGGCAATGGTAGCATCAGTCAAAGGAATAAAATAGCTATGAACAAGGTACATATAACAATCTTGAGCAATACCCTCAAACAATCCCTCTGCTTTGTGATTGACTGTGTTCCAACCCATTTGAGGAACTTTGACCGTATTGGGAAAGCGCACAACCTTTGCGGGCAGAATCCCCAAACCTTGGGTATTGCCCTCCTCAGTTTGTTTACACAACAATTGCATCCCCAAACATATGCCCAATACAGGTTGCTTAAGTTGTGGAATCAGGGTATCCAAACCTTTAGACCTTAACTTTTCCATCGCACTTGCAGCCTCTCCTTGGCCAGGAAAAATAACTTTGTCTGCAGAAGAAATAAGTTCACTGTCGTGGGTAATTTGTGCTACGACACCCAGGCGTTCCAGTGCAAACTGTAAGCTTTTTACATTTCCTGCATCATAATCAACAATAACCGTTTTCATGCTACAGGGTTCCTTTGGTGGAAGGTAAAATCATTTTATCAGCATCTCTTTTAATCGCCATTTTAATGGCCTTGGCAAAACCCTTAAAAATAGATTCAATTTTGTGATGCTCATTCGTTCCCTCTGCTTTGATATTGAGATTGGCCTTGGCTCCGTCTGCAAAGGATTTAAAAAAGTGATAAAACATTTCTGTAGGCATCTGCCCTACCATTTCTCTTTTGAATTCTGCTTCCCAAACCAACCAACTTCTCCCTCCAAAATCCAGAGCCACTTGAGCCAAAGAATCGTCCATGGGTAGCGTAAACCCATAGCGTTCTATCCCTTTTTTATCTCCCAATGCCCGGGCGAAACTTTCTCCCAATGCAATGGCAGTATCTTCTATGGTATGGTGCTCGTCAACTTCCAGGTCACCTGTGGTTTTAATGTTCAAATCCACCCCACCGTGACGGGCCAACTGATCCAACATATGATCAAAAAAAGCAATTCCGGTATCGATTTGGCTTTTTCCGGCTCCATCCAGATTTAAATCAATTGATATTTTTGTTTCCTTGGTATTTCGTTCCAATCGCACGGCTCTTTCCTTTAACAAAAGCATGCGATAAATGGCCTCCCAACTCTTGGTCGTTAGTGCTATGGTCTCTTCCAAAGCCGAATCCGTGACCTCATTGGCCCCTAAATCAACATTATTGTCTATAAATATTCCTTTAGCACCCAAGTTCTTGGCCAATTGCATGTCTGTCAACCGGTCTCCAATGACATAGGAGGCCGATAGATCATACTCGGGGTTGTCCAGATATCCCGTCAGCATTCCTGTGCCTGGCTTGCGTGTATCGGCTTTATCATGTGGAAAGGTCCGATCAATAAATATTTCGGAAAAAACAACACCTTCATTTTCAAAAGATTTGACCAAATGGTTCTGATAAGGCCAAAATTCTTCCTCCGGAAAATGATCGCTTCCCAAACCATCTTGATTGGTCACCATCACCAATTCATAGTCCAATTCCCGAGCTATGCTGCTCAAGTAGCGAAAAACTTCGGGGTAAAAAACCAGTTTTTCAAAGGCATCTACTTGGTAGTCCCCCGGCTCCAGGGTCAGGGTACCGTCTCGGTCGATGAAGAGTACTTTTTTCATTGATCTATGGTTTTACAAGCATTAATAAATGTAATATTTTCTTGGGGAGTCCCCACCGTGATGCGCAGTGTATTTTCGCATCCCAAAAGTGAGGAACGGCTTCGAACTACTATGCCTTGTTCCAGAAACTGGTTATACCTTTTTTGGGCGTCGTCAACGAGAACCAAAAGAAAATTAGCATCGCTAGGATAAATCTTTTTTACAAACCCGATGGTCAATAATTCCTCTTCCATTTTTTGACGTTCTCCAATCAACGCTCGAACCTGTCGTTCTACAACATCAGTTACATTCAAAGCAGCTAAGGCCTTTTTTTGGGTGAGCACATTGACATTGTAGGGCGGTTTGATTTTATTAAAAAATTCAATGATTGTAGGGTGTGCAAAACCAATACCCAAACGTATTCCCGCCAATCCATAGGCTTTGGAAAAGGTTTGACAAATAATCAGTCTTGGATACTCATCTAAAAAATGGATGGCTGTACCTCCCTCTGAAAAGTCAATATAGGCCTCATCTACCACCACCAAACCGGAAAATTGATCCAGGAGACTTTGAATTTGGGGCAATGGAATTGCATTTCCACTGGGATTGTTGGGAGAGCAAACAAAGATCAGTTTGGTTTTTTCATTAACCGATGACATGATTGCCGCTACATCCAATTGAAAATTTTCATCAAGTGGAACATCAACCACTTTGACGTTATTGAGCTGTGCCAATACCCCATACATACCATAGGTGGGTGGCAATAAGATAACTTCGTCATGTCCGGGCTCACAAAAGGTACGAAAGATCAAATCCAACACCTCATCACTGCCGTTGCCCAACAGTATTTGATTATCTGAAACCCCTTTCACCTTTGCCAACACTCTTTTTAATTGGCGTTGTAAAGGATCTGGATAACGATTGGCATCTGTATTGTAAGGATTTTCATTGGCATCCAGAAAAATCTTTTGGGCCTCAAAATCCTCAAATTCATCACGAGCCGATCGGTAGGGGGCGATATCCCTTACCATGGGCCGAACAAGTCGTGTTATCTCTGAATTATTCATCATCAAGCATTTTTAGCCTTACAGAAACAGCATTTTTGTGAGCCTGCAATCCCTCTGCAGTAGCCATTTCCTCAATCACAGGTCCGAGATCTTGCAATCCTTGAGCGGTTATTTTTTGATAGGTGATGGCCTTTAAAAAACTGTCTAAATTCACTCCACTGTATTGTCTCACATAGCCATTGGTAGGCAAAGTATGGTTTGTACCGGAGGCGTAATCACCAGCACTTTCGGGGGTGTAGTTCCCAATGAATACAGAACCGGCATGTTTGATTTGATTAACGAATTCGTCTTCGTTTTTAAGGCATACAATCAGATGCTCGGCTCCATAAAAATTAGTAAATGCCAATGCCTCCGCTTCCTTATCGAAGTAGATGATTTTGGAGTTATCAAGAGCTTTTCGGGCAGTTTCCTTACGTTCTAAAACAGAAATTTGTACTTCTACTTGTGCATCCACCCGTTCGATCATGTCCCGGTCAGTAGTAACCAACAGTACCTGACTGTCGGGCCCGTGCTCGGCTTGAGATAATAGATCCGAAGCGACAAAAGCCGCATTTGCAGTGGCATCAGCTACAACCATCAATTCGCTAGGCCCAGCAGGCATATCAATGGAGACTTGATATTGAGTAGCCAATTGCTTGGCTACAGTTACGTATTGGTTTCCTGGACCAAAAAGTTTGTCCACTTTGGGGATGGTCGCTGTTCCCAAAGTCATACCGGCGATGGCTTGCATCCCTCCTACCTTGAATATGGTATCAATACCACACAAATCAGCAGTATAAAGTATTACATCAGGTAATTCACCCTTACGATCTGGAGGTGAACATAATATAACTTTGCTACAGCCTGCCACCTGAGCGGGAACAGCCAGCATCAAAATGGTTGAAAATAGTGGTGCTGATCCCCCGGGAATGTATAAACCCACTTTTTCAATGGGTAGTTTTTTTTGCCAACAATTGACACCTTTTTGGATCTCAACTTTGACTTCTTCAGTTTTTTGAGCCGTGTGAAAACGATAAATGTTCTCTTTAGCTTTTTGGATGGCCAACTTTAATTTTTCCGGAACACGGGATTTGGCCAACTCGATTTCTTCGGCACCGACAGAAAAATTCTCCAATTTAACGTTATCAAATTTTTCGGTATAGGTCATCAAAGCCTGATCCCCATATTGAGTAACATTGTTAAAAACTTCCTTGGCCAAAGGCTCCAGAGAAGAATAAGAGGCGGACCCCCTTTGGGTCAACACTTTCCATTGTTCAGGGGAGGGATTGATATAACGCTGCATTACAATACCATTTTTTCGATGGGACAAACTAGGATGTCTTCGGCTCCTGCAGCTTTCAACTCATCGATGACTTCCCAAAAAGAGGTCTCGTCAATCACAGAGTGCAAAGAGGACCAGCCCTCTTGGGCCAGAGGCAATACGGTGGGGCTTTTCAATACCGGTAAAATATCGCTGATCAAATCAATTTTGTCATTGGGCGCATTCAAAAGAATGTATTTTGATTTTTTTGCGCGGATGACCGTGCCCAAACGAAAAAGTAATTTCTCAACAATTTCAAGCTTTTCTGCTGACAAATTTGGTGATTGAACCAACACCGCTTGAGATTCCAGAATTTTGGCAACTTCCTTGAGATTATTCTTAAACAAGGTACTCCCACTGGAAACGATATCGCAAATGGCATCTGCCAAACCTATATTGGGGGCAATTTCAACAGAGCCGTTAATAATATGTAAATCTGCCGAAATACCATTTTCCGCCAGAAATTGATTGACGGTATTGGGATAAGAAGTAGCGATGCGCTTCCCGTTGAGTTCTTGAATATCATTGAAATCTACTTCTTTGGGAACAGCAATAGAGACACGACATTTGGAAAAACCCAAGTTTTCAATAATGGTCAAGTCCTTTCCTTTTTCATGGATCAGGTTTTCACCTATGATGGCCAAGTCTACTACCCCATCTCTAAGGTACTGCGGGATGTCGCCATTTCTCAAATAAAGCACTTCCATCGGGAAATTTCTGGCAGGGGCTTTGAGTTGGTCTTTGCCATTGTCTATAGAAATACCACATTTCTTCAGTATACCCAATGACTCATCGTTGAGCCTCCCTGATTTTTGAATCGCAATTTTTATCATTGTAAATATCTTTTATAAAAAAACCCGTTTGAAATCAAACGGGTCTTCAGTATGGTCAATACACATTCTTTACCTCATTTGATCGGTCGAAAGAAAATGTATATGATGATTCAATATTTTCACAGCGCAAATATAATAATTTTTTCAATGAGAATTCAAATCAATTTTATTGACCTCCCAAGATGATGGGCATACCATCCTCTCCACTGCCAATGACAATGACCTTTGCATTGGGAGAAGTAGACAACGCTTTGGTGGCCTCTATTCCTTTTTCTTTGAGAATCATTTTGGTAATGGAAGCGCTGAGAATTCTATTCGCTGCGGCCTTACCTTCGGCTTCAACCCTTTGTTTTTCGGCTTCTTGCTTGGCTTTTTCCAAACGGAACTCATATTCCAAAGCTTCTTGCTCCTGGATTAATTTTCTTTCGATTCCTTCTTTAATGGCCAATGGCAAAGAAACATCCCTTACCAGAACCGCATTGAGTTGAATGTGTTGGGATTCGACATTCTTTTTGGTTTCCTCATAGATTTCATTCTGAATGGCATCTCTTTTGGTTGAGTACAACTGCTCTGGCGTGTAACGTCCCACAACACTTCTGGCAACTGCACGAATCTGAGGAATCAGTACAATATTGACATAATTTTCACCTTTGGTTTTGTGTAACAATCCCAACTCGTTATACACAGGTTGATACAATACGGATACATCAAGAGATATTTCCAAACCATTGGAAGACAATACTTGCATATTCCCTTCGAAGAATTCTTGCTGCTTTACATTGTAGATATAAACTTTGTTCCAAGGCGCAATAATATGAAACCCTTCCGAAAGTGGAGCTTCGTCAGTGACCACCCCTCCTCCAAATGTTTTAAATAATACGCCTGCCTCTCCATATCCAATATTGATAGAAGATTTAGAAACAAAAATGATCAGCACAAAGGCTAATAGAATAATGGGCAATCCAATTTTAGGTAGTTTTTGCATGATAAATGTTTTTTAAGTTAGCATTCCTCCATCGACTTGAAGGACTTGACCGGTTATATAATTTGATAAATCTGATGCCAAGAACAAACAAGCGTTGGCAACATCTTCGGGTGATCCCCCTCTTTTCAGGGGAATTCCTTCGCGCCACTTTTGAACCACATCCTCCGAAAGCTTGTCTGTCATTTCGGTTTCAATAAATCCTGGAGCGACCACGTTACTTCTGATATTTCTAGAACCCAATTCGAGCGCAATGGCTTTGGAAAAACCAATAATTCCTGCTTTTGAGGCAGCATAGTTCGATTGGCCGGCATTTCCTTTGATACCCACCACAGAGCTCATGTGAATCAAAGAACCGAATCTTTGTTTTAAAAAAGTACGCTGTATGGCTTTGGTCATGTTGAAAACCGATTTAAGATTGACTTCGATGACTTGATCAAAATCCGTTTCACCAATGCGCATCAATAGATTGTCTTTGGTAATCCCGGCATTATTGACCAATACATCAACCGTTCCAAAGGTTTCTATAACCTGATCCACTAAGGCTTGTGCCTGATCGAAATCGGCAGCATTACTTTGGTAAGATTTGGCTTTTACTCCCAACTCATTTAATTCCTGCTCTAAGGATTGAGCAGCTTCGACCGAACTGCTGTAAGTAAAGGCCACATTGCACTCATTGAGTGCAAAAGTTCGGGCAATTCCTTTACCGATACCACGGGTGGCACCGGTAATGATGGCTGTTTTGTTTTCAAGTAACTTACTCATAATATGATTATGCTAATACTTCTGCAACTTTTTTACCAATCTCTGCTGGAGAGTCCACCACATGGATTCCACAAGACCTCATAATGCTTTTTTTGGCTTCGGCAGTATCATCTTTACCTCCTACTATAGCCCCTGCATGTCCCATGGTTCTTCCCTTAGGGGCGGTTTCTCCCGCTATAAATCCAATGACAGGCTTGGCATTGCCATTTTCCTTGATCCAGTGTGCCGCATCGGACTCTAGTTGCCCTCCGATTTCACCAATAACCACTATGGCTTCTGTTTCGGGATCATTCATAAATAGTTCTACAGCGTCTCTGGTGGTCGTTCCAATGATGGGGTCTCCACCAATCCCAATGGCTGTGGTAATTCCCAATCCTTGTCTTACCACTTGATCAGCGGCTTCATAGGTCAAGGTTCCCGATTTAGAAACAATCCCTACATTACCTTTTTTGAAAACAAAACCGGGCATGATCCCAACTTTGGCCTCTTCGGGGGTAATGATACCGGGACAATTGGGACCAATTAAGGTACAATTTCTTTTTTTGATATAATCCGAAACTTTGGTCATATCAGCTACGGGAATACCCTCTGTGATGGCAATGATGACTTTGATCCCGGCTTCGGCAGCTTCCATAATGGCATCGGCGGCAAATGCCGGAGGTACAAATATAATCGATGTATCTGCCTGGGCTTCTTTTACAGCCTGAGCAACTGAATTGAAAACCGGCTTGTCCAAATGGGTCTGCCCTCCTTTTCCCGGAGTGACACCACCCACCACATTAGTTCCGTAGGCGATCATCTGTTCTGCATGGAAGGTCCCTTCACTACCCGTAAAACCTTGAACAATAATTTTGGATTGTTTATTGACTAATACACTCATTGTGTTTAATTAATTTTTAAAATGTTAAAGATCAGTTTGTAGGTTAGTGATGGGTTATTCTTTAATTCTTTCTTGATAATTTCCTTTGACGGTATCTACTTTTATTTTGTCCCCTTCATTGATGAACAAGGGCACGTTTATTTTGGCACCAGTTTCCACGGTAGCGGGCTTGGTAGCATTGGTTGCTGTGTTTCCCTTGACACCGGGTTCGGTATGGGTTACCTCCAAAATCACACTGGCCGGCATGTCAACCGAAAGGGGTAAACCATCCTCGGTGTTGATGGAAATGCTCACAATCTCGCCTTCTTTCATCAGCCCCGGATTGTCAATGGAGTTTTTATTAACAACAATCTGATTATAGTCATCTACATTCATAAAATTGTAATCATCTCCTTCACCGTACAAGTATTGGAATTTATTCGTTTCCACCCTGATGTCATCTATTTTATGCCCTGCAGAAAAGGTATTATCGACTACCTTACCGGTGGTGACGCTCTTGAGTTTAGTTCTGACAAAGGCAGGCCCTTTACCGGGTTTCACATGAAGAAACTCAACAATTTTATAAATGTCGTTATTGAATTTAATGCACAGTCCTTTTCTGATGTCGGAGGTAGATGCCATAGGCTTATAGTTTAGCTTTTTTGGAAATAACCTTTCATGATTCCTCTTTGTGAGTTTCTGATGAATTGTAAAATTTCATCTCTTTCGGGAGAAGCAACCATCTCGGCTTCGATGATATCAACAGCTTGACTGTTGTTCAGTTTTTTCTGATATAAATTTCTGTAAATATTTTGAATTTCTGTAATTTTCTCTGAAGGAAACCCCCTTCTTCTCAGTCCAACAGAGTTGATGCCCACATAAGAAAGCGGCTCACGAGCCGCTTTTACATATGGAGGCACATCTTTCCTGACCAGTGATCCTCCTGCGATAAAGGCATGATCACCAATGGTCGAAAATTGATGAACCGCTACCAAACCTGCCAGGATTACGTGATTACCAATGGTGATGTGTCCCGCAAGGGTGCTGTTGTTTGAAAAGATACAGTTGTCCCCGACAAAACAATCATGGGCAACGTGGCAATAAGCCATGATCAAACAATTGTTACCTATTTTGGTGAGTTGACGGTCAGAAGTACCCCTGTTGATGGTTACACACTCTCTAATGGTGGTATTATCGCCGATCACAGCCAAGGTATCTTCACCTTTAAATTTTAAATCCTGTGGCATTGCTGCAATAACAGCTCCCGGAAAGATGTTGCAATTTTTTCCGATCCTGGCTCCTTCCATGATGGTAACATTAGAACCTATCCAAGTTCCTTCTCCAATTTCCACATTGTTATCGATGGTAGTAAAGGGTTCAATCACTACATTTTTAGCGACTTTAGCTTCGGGGTGAATGTAAGCTAAGGGTTGTTTCATTATGATTATTTTCTTTTAATGATTTGTGCCATGAGTTCACCCTCAGTCATCAAATGTCCATTGGCAAAAATCATTCCTTTCATATGGCAAATACCTCTTCTGATGGGGGAAATCAATTCCAATTTGAACAGGAGCGTATCACCCGGCTTAACAGGTCTTTTAAATTTCACATTATCCATTTTCATAAACAAGGTGAGGTAGTTTTCGGGATCGGGAACTGTATTGAGCAAAAGAACCCCTCCTGCTTGGGCCATGGCTTCGATTTGTAAAACACCCGGCATAACAGGTGCACCGGGAAAATGCCCTACAAAAAAGGGCTCATTCATGGTCACATTTTTAAGACCAATAACATGGCTCTCAGAAAGCTCAAATATTTTGTCTACCAAAAGAAATGGGGGGCGATGAGGTAACATTTTAATGATATCATTGACATCCATCAGCGGTTCTGCATTGAGATCTACTTTGGGTGCATTCTGACGTCTTTCTTGCTTTATGATTTGAGAGAGTTTTTTCGAAAAATTAGCATTTACCTTATGTCCCGGCTTGTGTGCAAAGACCTTTCCTCTGATGGGAACTCCCACCAATGCCAAATCTCCTATAACATCCAAAAGTTTGTGACGGGCAGCTTCGTTGGAAAAGTGAAGGCTCAGGTTATCCAAAATTCCATTGGGTTGAACAGCGATATTATCTTTCCCAAAAGCTTCCTTTAAACGATCCATATTACTCTCCGAAAGAGGTTTGTCAACATAAACAATCGCATTGTTCAAGTCACCTCCCTTAATCAATCCATTTTCTAACAGCATTTCAAGTTCGTGCAAAAAACTAAATGTTCTTGAGGGTGCAATGGTTTCCTTAAAATCTCTGAGAGTATCCAAAGAAGCATTTTGTGTACCCAAAACCTTAGTTTCAAAGTCGACCATAGTAGTCACTTGGTACTCGTCGGCTGGAATCAAGGTGATCTCGCTTCCCGTCTCATCATCTCTAAAGTTAATCAGATCGGTTACAACATACTCCTCTCTCGATTTGTCTTGCTCCTGAATCCCAACAGATTCAATGGCCTCCACAAAAAATTTGGATGATCCATCCATGATAGGAGATTCGGCAGAGTCAAGCTCAATGTAGCAATTGTCTACGCCCATTCCCACCAATGCTGCCAGTACATGCTCCGATGTTTGGATTTTAGCACCGTCTTTTTCAAGATTGGTACCACGATCAGTATTGATCACATAATTTACATCTGCAGGAATTTCTACAGCAGGAACTAAGTCCGTCCTTACAAACACATAGCCTGTATCTTCAGGAGCGGGTTTAAAAGTTAGTTTTACGGTTTCTCCAGTATGAAGGCCAACGCCATCCAGTGTAACCTTGTCCTGGAGTGTTCTTTGATTAGATTTTTTTTTTGTCATAGGTCAAGCTTCTTTACGATTCGGTTAATTTCTTTTACAATATTGGGTAAATTTTTAAAATAGACGTAAGATTTGTTGTAGTCGTTGTAGGAAAATGCAGGGGTACCTTGTATGGTTGAATTTTCTTTGATATTGCTAATCACACCTGATTGACCCTGAATTTTTACATTGTCACCGATATTGATATGCCCAATGATCCCAACCTGTCCTCCAATTACACAATTTTTACCAATCTTGGAGGATCCTGCAATTCCAGTCTGAGCAGCGATTACGGTATTTTCTCCTATCTCTACATTGTGAGCAATCTGAATTTGATTGTCTAGTTTGACTCCATTACCAATGGAAGTAACCCCCAAGGTGGCTCGATCAATGGTCGAATTGGATCCTACTTCCACACGATCTCCCAAAACCACTATTCCTGTTTGAGGTATTTTTTTGTAATCACCATTTTTTTGTGGAGCAAATCCAAAACCGTCGGAACCAATAACGGCCCCACTGTGAATGATACAATTTTCTCCGATGATAGAGTCTTCCAATATTTTAGCACCGGCAAAAATAATCGTACCGGCTCCTATGGTGACATTGCTCCCTACATAAACCTGAGGGTAAATTTTTACATCATCGGCAATTTCCACATCTTCCAGTATACATGACATATGACCAACAAAACAATTTTCCCCCATTTTTACTGAAGGATCAATGATAGCAGATTTAGCAATCCCTGATTTAGAAGTTTTTGCCTTGTTGTAGTAATCCAAAAGAATTGAAAATGAGTCATAGGCATTGGGAACTCTTACCAATGTTGTAGACAAGTTGTCCTCCGCGATAAAATCCTGATTGACAATGGTTACAGAAGCTTGGGTTTTGTATATAAATGGGGTGTATTTTGGATTGGACAAAAAAGTGAGTGAACCCTTTTGTGCTTCTTCAATTTTTGAAAGTTGAAAAACCTCTGCATTGGGGTCACCCTCAACAGTTCCTTCGAGTTGAATAGCAATTTGTTGAGCTGTAAATTTCATCGTTGCAAAAATATGAAATTTAAGTTAGATGTCTATTTCTTGGGAAACATAAAAAATACTTCTGCTGAATACGTGAAAGTTCTTCTGAATTAAAAAAAGAGTCAGCCTCTTGAAGCACTTTCAATCTACCACTTTTGGCCAGGATCCATATTTCTTTGTCTTGGGGTACATAAGTCTGATTTGAAATCTCTCCGGTAAAAACAAAATATTGATAATCCTCTTCCGACAAACCATAATTTTTCAAACGCAGGTATTTGCTTTCAGCCGCTTGTGGCTCAAATGGCTCGTCTTGAATTTTGATCTTTAGTAAATTTCTATTGATCAGCATATTAGAAGTTTTAGACAATACCTTATCCTTGTGGTTTTGCCAAGATTTCAAACCTTGAATGATGTCAGAATCATCTAAAAGGAGAAAATTCTCAAGTTGAATATCCGAGGGACGGGTATTCATGACATTATTCGACAAAAAATAGGTCAAGGGATCAGAGGCCGGTGGTTGAATACCGGTTTGATAACAAAGACGAACCTTTTCCAATATACGGGTCAATAAAAACTCGGCAGACAGACTGGTTTTGTGCAGATACACTTGCCAATACATGAGTCTTCTGGCCATCAAAAATTTTTCTATAGAGTAAATGCTTTTTTCCTCAAAAGCCAATTGGTCGTCCACTACCACCATCATTTCAATGATTCGCTTGCTGTTGATGTTGCCTTCGGTTGCACCCGAATAAAAGCTGTCCCGTTTGAGGTAATCCATACGATCCAAATCAATCTGACCAACAATGAGTTGATGCATGAATTTTCTCTTGTATTGATTGGTAAAAATTGCAATGGCCAAATCCAACCCCCCATTAAATTCATCATTCAACTTCTTCATCACTTCGAGTGAGATTTCCTCATGCGTAACCTTTACAGCCAAAAGCGCTTCTGTAGTATGCGAAAAAGGTCCATGACCAATGTCGTGCAACAATATGGCCAATTGCATGGCTTCTGACTCCTCCCCACTGATTTGAACCCCTTTTTTTCTCAAAACTTCAATGACCTCTTGCATCAAATGCATGGCTCCCAGAGCATGTTCAAAACGGGTGTGATGCGCCCCCGGATAGACATAGCAGGAAAATCCCATTTGTGAAATCCTCCTCAAACGCTGAAACCATGGGTGGGAAATTACCTCAAAAATTAATGAAGAACGAATGCCAATAAATCCGTAAATTGGGTCGTTCAAAAGGGTTACCTTTTTTGTTTTCAAAATTATTAATCTAACTACAAAGATATACAATATGACTCCAATCAAAATCTTGTGGGTGGATGATGAAATTGAACTGCTCAAACCACATTTTTTATTTCTTAAGGGTAAGGGCTATCACACCACTGCCTGTAACAATGGCCAAGATGCGCTATTGACACTTCAAGACAAAACCTTTGATGTGGTATTGTTGGATGAAAACATGCCCGGACTGGGGGGCCTGGAAACCCTTAATGAAATCAAGTTGCAATCTCCCAACCTTCCGGTAATTATGATTACCAAAAATGAGGAAGAACAAATCATGGAGGAAGCCATAGGGGCCAAGATTTCAGATTATTTGATTAAACCTGTAAATCCCAATCAAATTTTACTTGCCCTTAAGAAATTGTTTGAGCATAAAAATTTGATTGCCGAAAAAACCATCATCAATTACCAACAAGCTTTTCAAAGGATATCATTATCCCTCAATGAGTTGCAAACCCACAAAGACTGGTCTGATTTTTACATCAAAATGCTCTACTGGGAAATGGAATTGGAAGGTTTGGAGGATCTGGCAATGTTGGAAATTTTTCAAAATCAGATGAAAGAAGCCAATCGCCTTTTCGCCAGGTATATCCAAAACCATTATCAAGATTGGATTGTCAATCAATCCGGGCCCTTGATGTCCCATCAAATTCTTAAAGAAAAACTCTTTCCCATACTTAAAAACGAATCCAGCAAAACCACCCTCATGCTGGTCATCGACAACCTCCGTTTCGATCAATGGAAAATGATCGCACCCATCATCGAAAACCATTACCAAAAGGAGGAAGAAATAAGCTATTTCAGCATATTACCCACCGCTACTCAGTATGCCCGAAATGCCATATTCTCAGGAATGATGCCCCTTGAAATGCAAATAAATCACCCCGAATTGTGGGTCAACGAAAATGAGGAGGGAGGCAAAAACCTCAATGAAGCAGCATTTCTAAAAGCACAACTGCAAAGGAATGGTATCAATTCCCAGTTCAGCTATTCCAAAATCACTAACCTTAGAGCCGGGAGAGAACTGGCTCAATCCCTTAACAATCATAAAAAAGATGATTTGGTGGTGGTCGTTTATAATTTTGTAGACATGATATCCCATGCCAAAACAGAAATGGAAATCATCAAAGAATTGGCTTCAGACAACAGAGCGTTTAGGTCTCTTACCCTATCCTGGTTCAAGAACTCCCCCCTACTCGAAATCATCCAACAAGCGAGAAGATTAGGATTCAATCTAATTGTCACTACCGACCATGGAACGATTAATGTCGATCAACCACTCGAAGTCAAAGGCAATCGGGAACTCAGCATGAATCTAAGGTATAAAACAGGTCAAAGTTTGAGCTATCCTGCCAAATCCGTCATGGAAGTCAATGACCCAAAAGAACTGCAATTGCCGGCTGCTCATCTGAACAGCAAGTTTATATTTGCTAAAGAACAACAGTATTTTGTCTATCAAAATAATTTCAATCATTATGCCAATCATTTCCGAAACACCTTTCAACACGGTGGAATTTCTATGGAGGAAATGATCATCCCTTTTGTTGTAATGCGTCCCCGATAATATTAAATTTGCAATATGTCATTTCGGTTTAATTTGGAACAAATTGACCAAGCAGTCAATTATTTAGATGAACGTTTAAAAATTCCTGTCATTTGTTTTGATGGCCCCATGGGAGCAGGCAAAACAACCCTGATTTCTGAATTGTGTAAAAAATGGCAGGTCACTGATCCCATTTCCAGCCCTACCTTTTCGATTGTCAATCATTACATCAGTCCAAGTAAGGGAAGGATTTATCACTTTGATTTTTACCGACTTAAAGACATAGACGAAGCAATGGATATTGGTACGGAAGAATACCTGGAATCCGATAATTTCTGTCTGATTGAATGGGGAGAAAGAATCGCTCCCTTGTTGCCTCCACATACTCAAGTTACCCTCAGTATTAATGAAGATCAATCAAGAACTATAAATATAGTAAGCATATGAAATTATTGTACCGACTGGGTTTTTACTTGATGGGTTTCTCCATAGGACTGATTTTTTTAACGGTAATTTTGAAAGGTAAAAAAACAAGTTGCAACTACGGTCCCAACGATAGGGTGATCAGTAATATTTCTAAAAAAGCCTGGAAAAAACAAAATAATATAAGTTCGGCATTTGATTCCATAGCATTTCAGAGTTTTCTTGACAAAGCCAATGTTGATTTTGGAAAAAGTGACACCCAAAAAGACAGTTGTAAAATCTATTTTATCAATGGCTACTGGAGAGAAAAACCCATTTCGATAACGGTAGAGAATTGTGAAAAGACCGTTGAAGTCTTTTCAATCAACTACCGCAGCGAATGATTCAAACAGCGCCGCAATTCAATCTAATGTTTTACTTTTGCAATCATGAAAAAGGAATTATCTGCAATTAGCGGTGAGGGGTACAAGGTTTTGTTTTCTGAGGAAGCCTATGCTGCACTCCATTCGCTGCTGAAAACAGAGAACTACTCTTCCGTGTATATATTGGTAGACAACCACACCCAAATGCATTGTCTGCCACTCTTTTTGGGACATTTATCAGAATTAAAAAACGTTGATGTCCTAAAAATCAAAGCCGGCGAGGAAAACAAACATCTCAAAACCTGCCAAGGCATTTGGCAACAACTCTCCGAACTCGGTGCGGATCGAAAAAGTCTGTTAATCAATTTAGGAGGTGGAGTCGTAACAGATTTAGGAGGGTTTGTAGCTGCAGCCTTCAAAAGGGGAATTGATTTTGTCAATGTGCCCACCACCCTACTCTCAATGGTAGATGCATCGGTAGGAGGAAAAACAGGAGTGGATTTGGGGGGATTAAAAAATCAAATTGGCATCATTACCCATCCCAGGATGGTCATCATTGATCCTCACTTTTTGAATACCCTACCGGAAAACGAATACAGGAGTGGATATGCTGAAATGTTGAAGCATGGCATCATCCGAGACAAGGACTATTTCGAACAGCTTTCTCAATACAAGTCACTAGAAAACAGTGATATAGAAGATTATATTCATCACTCGGTTTCAATAAAAAACGCAGTGGTTAGCGAAGACCTTTACGAATCAAATTTGAGGAAAATTCTCAATTTTGGTCATACGCTGGGTCACGCCATTGAAACCCATTGCCTGAACAATCCTCAAAAAACAACCCTGCTCCACGGCGAAGCCATTGCCATAGGAATGATCACCGAAGCTTATTTGTCTGCCCAACTGTGTGGACTTGAGATGGCGGTTGCCGAAGAGGTCAAAGAGGTGTTTCTTAGAATTTTCCCAAAGTCAAGCTTTTCACAAAAAGACTTAGCCGCCATCATCAACTTATTGAGATACGACAAAAAGAACAGTCACGGGAAAGTAAAATTCGTCTTGATTCACGCACTGGGTCAGCCGGCCATCGACATTGAGGTTCCGTCCGAAAATCTTATGGAGGCATTCGATTTCTATCAACGAGATTAGGCAGAGTTCCTACTCGCATTGATGTTTCCAAACAAAGAGCGGGTAACCATTTTTTCATACAATTCCATGGTTTCCTCCGACATATCTCCTGATTTTTTGGCATCCAATATGGTCATCAAAGCAGACTGCTGAATGGTCAGCAAAGGCTGAACAATCTCCTCTCTTACCTTGATGGAAGCTTTTCCGGCAGGTTCGTTTTCCATCAATTCCTCAAAACCGGTAAGCTTTAAAATCATTTCTCGGGTCAATGTGAACTCATCGTGAATCAAATTCCAAAAATCGCCAAAACGTTTGTCATTTTGCATATAGGCTGTCAGAGCAAAAAATGATTTGGTCAAGCTCATCATACTGTTGGCAATCAAAGTTCTAAAAAAAGAAGACTGTTTGTACAATTGGGTTACTTTGTAGAATTGATCTTTGTCCTCAAAAGATTTGAGCGCAGTACCAACCCCATAGAAACCGGGAACATTTTGTTTGGATTGACTCCAACTTCCTACAAACGGAATGGCTCTGAGGTCCGAAAACTCTAGTTTTTTGGAACTTCCTCTTTTGGAGGGTCGGCTTCCGATATTGGCTTTTGCATAGTATTTTAACGTGGTCATCTCCTCCAGATAAGGGATAAACTCAGGACGAGCTTTAAAATCCTGATAGGCTTGGTGACTTTCGTCAGCCAATTGATTCATGGTTTCACGGTTTTGGTCAGTCAGCACATTTCTCTCCGAATTGAATACCTGATTTTGAATCCCCGAACTGAGCAACTGCTCCAAATTGTACTGACAGGAATCGTTTGTACCAAAATTGGAACTAATGGTTTGTCCCTGAATGGTCAACTGAATGTCATCCGCTTGAATTTTTTTGCCCATCGAGGCATAGAATTCATGGGTATTTCCTCCTCCTCTTGCCGGTGGCCCTCCCCTTCCGTCAAAAAAGGCAACACTTATGCCATAACGATTGGACAGCGCAGTCAAATCCTCTTTGGCTTTGTATATACTCCAGTTGGCCATAAAATAACCTCCGTCTTTGGTTCCATCAGAAAATCCTAGCATGACGGTTTGTTTGTCCCCTCGGGAAGCCAAATGTTTTCTGTATTGTTCGTTTTCGTAGAGGGTCTGCATAATTTTCTCACAAACCTTCAAATCCGGAATGGTTTCAAAAAGCGGGATGATATCGACGGTAGGTTGATCCCAATTGCATATTTTGTGCAAGGCAAACAATTCCAAAATGTTATCAATCGTTTGGCAGTTACTGATGATGTAACGATTGCAACCTCTTTCACCATTGCGCTCCTGAATGATCCGCATGGCGCGAATACTGCCCAATGTCTCCTTGGTTATGGTTGTTTCGAAAATCTCAGCAGGTACGTTTCCTTTGAGTGTGGTCAGAACTTTGTGTCTGGAAGGGGTATCCAATTCATCAAAGTTTTCCGGTAACCCATTAACATACTTCCTGATGTCGGGGTGAGAAAAAATCTCATCAAACACTTGTTTGTGGATTCTGGAATCTTGACGAATGTCTAGGCTTGCAAAGTGGAAACCAAATATTTTTAATTTGTGTTTGAGATCCAAAATCAAAGATTCGTAGAGGCCATCGGTCTGGTTGACAATAATTTGATGTATTTCGTCCAAGGCTTTTTCAAAATAATCAATATTGAAATGATCGGGCTTGTCTTTGGAAAATAAAGTTGCATACAATTCACTTTCCAAAACATCCAATCTTTCTTCCAGACCGTTGAAAGTAAGACTGCGCTTCATCTTCCTGACCTCCCTAAAGTAGTTTCTCAATATGGAAAACTTTAAACTTTCTGCGGTTTTGAGGGTAATTTCGGGTGTAACGTATGGATTTCCATCTCGGTCACCTCCGGGCCAAAATCCAAAATCGAAAATGGAGTTGTCCAGAGCAGCTTTATTGAAAATATGTCTTTTAATATAGGTATATATCGTACTGGCAGAATGATAAAATACATTTTCCAAATACCAGATCAAACTGATGGCTTCATCGTAGGGCGATGGTTTTGTTTTTTTATAGAATTTGGTTTTACCCAGTTGGGTGAGTAATAACTTTACGGTTTCCAATTCCCCTGCGTCAATTGCTTTGGCCAAATCATTGATGATGCCTAAAACGCTACCCGGATAAAATTGGGTGGGATGGGCGGTAAGTACAATTCTGACTTTAAACCGATTGAGGTAATGTTTTAGCTCGTCGACTTTGAGGTTGTCTGAAGCTTCTTCTTTGATATGACGAATGGTTCCCCTGCCGTGCATATTATTGACAAATCCAAAAGCAGCATCTTCAATGGCGTCGAAGAGAACTACCTGACGTTCAATGTATTGTATAAAACGAAAAAGCAAATCAATCTGTTCTTTTTCGTCATATTCGGGAAGGTATCTACTAAAAAAACTTGAGGTTATTTCGCGAGGATCTAATTTCTGATCATAGCCGTTCTTGCAGTGATCTGCAAAAAGAGGAATCAGAACAGATGTATTTCTGATGGAATCAAAAGGAAGGGTTAGAAAAAGACTGTTGTAGATTTGAAACTTTGAGAGAACGCTCTCGTTAAATCTTTCGATCTTGGGTTTTCGAGCCATCAGCTGTTATCGGTATAAAATGGGTTTATAATTCATTAAAAATTCTGTGCATTAATCTCTTTTTGTCGTTGATGCTTTCTTCGAGAGAGATCATCGTTTCTGTCCTGGAGACTCCATCGATATCATCAATCATAAAAATAATTTCTTTAGCATGCTTGGTGTCATGTGCCCTAACTTTACAAAAAATATTAAACTTACCAGTTGTAATGTGTGCTACAGTGACAAATGGAATGTCGTTAAGACTTTTAATTACATCATTAATAATTTTAGTTTTTTCCAAGAAAATACCGATGTAAGCAATAAAAGAATAGCCCAATTTCACATAATCCAGATTCAACGATGAACCTTTAATAATGCCGGCTTCTTCCATTTTTTTGACCCTTACATGGACCGTTCCTGCTGAAATAAACAGTCGCTTTGAAATGTCCGTAAAAGGAACACGGGTATTGTCTATAAGGATGTCCAAAATTTGATGATCGACCTCATCTAATTTTACCTTATTCATAATTGTTAGATTTTTGCCGAAATTAAACAAAAAATTTAATAATATTTAAAGAAATTTGATTTTAGCTACAATTTTAATATCTAAAATCTGTTTTTTAGAAGATATCAATAGTTTTTCCTTCTGCAAATTCAACCATCGAAACCTTTAGGATTTGATCCGCATTGAGTACGCGGTGGGCCAACAGTTCTGTTTGTTCTGAAAAACGATGACATACAGGCTTAAAAAAGACACTTTCACCCTTCTTTTCTTCATGATAGAGCACCGACAATTCCTGATTCTTAAATAATCCGGCATCAGTTTTTATATCAACGTTTTTAATGAGAATGTCTACATAATCTTTTTGGTTTTCTGGGATTTGGTCGTATTCTGCGGTCGAATAATTTAAATAATCTCCATTATCTATCGCATGGAGACCGGTTATAAGCGCATTAAAGATCATTTTTTTGGTAAAATTTCGATCGTAATCCAAACTGTTGTGTCCTGCTTCATACAAAACAGTAGGCACGCCCAAGGAAGTAAAACGATCTCCAACACAATTGGGGTTGAAAGTATCATCGTAACGGCCGATCTGATTGGGGATATGCTTTTGCAAGCTTTTATTGATCAGTGCAATCAATTGCATGGCTTGTACTCGCGCTGGGGTAAGACTTCTATGGTCGTCCGCTGCAGGCGATAAAAAGGACAAGGTAGCGGGTTTACCCCTTTTCCCCGCAGCAAATATGCTGCGTTGACCATGGAGGTTAAAACAAAAATCTGGAGAAAATGATTTAAAAACCTCATTCAGGGCAATACTTTCGGGTTGGGATAAGTCCAGAGCATCACGGTTAAGGTCAATATTGTTGGTATTTAAACGAGTATAGGCCGAAGATCCATCAGGGTTTAATTGAGGGATGATCAACAAGGTTAACCCCTCCAATAATGGAGCCCCGCTAATGGAATGTAAATGGTCAAATAGATCCAATAATGCACGGGTAGTGGTAGATTCATTACCATGCATTTGTGACCATAAGAGTACTTTTTTAGGCCCTTTTCCCAAACGATGTGCATATATGGATTGATTTAAAACCGAATGCCCAATGACACTGGTTGGTAATTTATAAGGCAAAGCCTTTAGCAATTGATCCCATTTTTGGTGGGATAAATAACGATTTTTTGAAATCATACCAATAAATATTTTACAAATGTAAACAAGTCAAAGTTTACATTATTAAACGTTATAAGTTTACAAGATTATACATTTTACGCCCGCAAAAGCATTTTTTTGTAAACATTTGTTTACAAATCAAAATTATTTTATATTAATATATTAGTTATCAGTGTTTTATGTTGTATTATTAAATTAAAACTTCATAAAAAATGTTTCGTTGTTGCCTTATTATTCTTGGAATATTTTTAATATATTCGAGAAAGTTTTCAATTGTTTACAATGTTAAACATTATAGCCATCGTTGAGCGTATTGAAGAAATCAGAAGCAATCACCAGCTCTCTGCGGCTGCTTTTGCTTCAAAAATTGGGGTACAGCGTTCTGCCATGTCTCACATTCTTTCGGGAAGAAATAAACCCAGTTTGGAATTTTTGATGAAAGTTTATGAAGCTTTTGACGAGGTGGCATTGGAATGGCTTATTGTAGGTACCCCTGCCCCTACTGATCCAAAAAACAAGGCCGATCTATTTGATTCTATTGAAGTTGAGAACGAGCATCAGCAAACCCGTCCCATAGCATACCCTAAATCTGAAAAAATGGAACCCCAAAATCAATCATTAATTTCTACTGAGGAAAGTGCATCTCCCAAAGAAATCATCTACCTTTATGGTGATGGAAGTTTTGAAAGATTTACACCCAAAAAATAATTTTTTCCTTTTGATCTCCTTTGGATCATTATTGTTTTATTCCTGTTATTCTGTAGAACGCAACTGTAAAAATTTTCACACCGGATCATTTGAGTTCAGTACACTGATCAACGGTGAGATCAAAACCTCCTATTTTTCCAGAACAAAAGATCTGGAAATAGAAACCTACGAGGGAAAAGTTGACTCTGCCCGTATTCGATGGGTCAATGACTGTGAATGTATTTTAACCAAACTCAACCCCAAGTCTAACCAAGATAAACGTCCGGTGCAAATCAAAATTCTATCGACCGAAGGTGACCTCTATACATTTGAATATTCCTTGGTGGGTCAATCCGATAATCAACAACGCGGTACCATCAAGAAAATCAGATAATCCATGGAAACTTTCTTTACTGCCGAAATACTGTCTGCACTGCTGACCCTTACTTTTTTGGAAATTGTTTTGGGCATCGACAATATTCTATTTGTATCGATCATTGCGGGTAAATTATCCCCCAAAAACCAGAAAAGAGCCATTGGAATCGGATTGGCCATGGCGATGATTCTTCGGCTGGTCTTATTGTTGGGCATCTCAGTTCTGATGCGTATGCAAGCCGTATGGTTAAAACTGGACAACAATATGATGTATGCCGAAATTTCCGGCCAAGCATTAATCCTTTTTTTGGGAGGGCTGTTTTTATTGTACAAAAGCACCAAAGAAATCTATGAAAAAGTAGAGTTGAACACAGATGAAAAACATCGACCAACGGTCGACACCTCACTGACCAAAGCCATCCTACAAATTACTTTGATCAATCTTGTTTTTTCTGTAGACTCTATCTTAACGGCGCTGGGCATGAGCAACGGTCTGCCTTATGCGAGCTTGGTTATGGGAATTGCCATTGTGGTTTCGGTTTTGATCATGATGTTATTTGCCCATCCGGTGGGAAATTTTGTCAATCAACATCCCTCTCTACAAGTTTTGGGACTTTCCTTTCTTTTGTTGATTGGTTTTATGCTGTTGGCAGAGGCGGCTCATTTATCACAGGTCAAAATTTTGGATCAAGAAGTGGGCTCAATCCCCAAAGGATATCTCTATTTTGCCATTGCTTTTTCGTTGGGGGTGGAATTTATCAATATGAAAGTGAGGGGGAAACCCAAACAATCATAGATTCAATTTGATTTGTGAATCATCGTCCGCACTCAACTCCTCTTGATCGTTGACTTCGATTTCTTCAACCGATTTTTCATCATCATCATAGGGCAGGGCTTCTATGAGTTCTATATTTTTGATTTTTTGCTGTGAAAGTTGATTTCCAAGGGCTTTAAACCCTTTGACGGCTATGAATTCTTCGGCATTGACTTCCATAGGAGGAATGGGATCTTTGTCTCTTGGTTTGACAAAATTGACACGAATCATAGGACGCCAATCGGTATTGAGAAAAATCATTTCACCACCAGCTTTGATGAATCGGTCTTCCTTAGATTCATTCTCTATAAGAAATCTTTTGATAAAGTAGCGTTGTTTTTCTGCATCAAAGTACACAGAAGTGATCGGTTTATTGGGTTTCCACTTCTCAATACAAATTAAGTTTTCATCGAAGTGTAGCGTCATCTCAGGAATGACCACCTTTGCATCTCCATCTTTATTGATCAGTAATATTTTGTCTTCTCCCTTAAATGCACCCAAGAGTTCTCCTCGCTCATCAGTATTGAGTCTTTTGATGGTTGGATCAAACCAGATTTTTCTTGGCTTGAGGGTAGATACCCCCTTCTCTTTGAGTTCTACCCTGAGGATATTGTATTTGGTAACAGTATTCCCCCTCACTCCCCTGCCTTTGATCTGTAGATCCGCAAAATCCAAATCCCATTTTAGCTTCTTTACATTTCCTGTATTTCGCAAAAGAATGGTTACCACTTCGGCCTCACCATTGGGATTGGCAGTAAAATACAAAACGGTGGAGCCCGGAGTGCCCTGTGTCATTTCGTATACTTTATCGCGGGTGATTCCTTTGACCGCAAACCTTTTGATAAAGGAGCTTCCTTTTTTGCCATCCTTGTAGATCATGTTGTAGATGGTACGGGTATCATTTTTCTTAAAAATAGCTGCATGAATGACATCTTTACCAACAAAAACCTTACTGTCAACCCTGACCACCTGCATTTTTCCTTCTTTGGTAAAAACAATAACATCATCGATGTCCGAGCAGTCACATAAGTATTCGTCTTTTCTCAGCGAAGTTCCAATAAAGCCCTCCGCTCGATTGAGATACAACTTCTGATTTCTTACCACTACCTTTTTGGCATCGACATCATCAAAAATCCTTATTTCAGATTTTCGTTCCCTTCCTTTGCCATAGGTTTTGATCAGATGTTTAAAGTAATTGATGGCATAATCAACCAAATGGGCCAGATGATTTTTCACTTCAGCAATATCTCCTTCTAAGGCTTCTATTTTTTGCTGGGCCTTATCGATGTCAAATTTAGAGATGCGTTTGATCCTGATTTCTGTCAATTTGACCAGGTCCTCCTCAACTACAGCTCTTTTGAGAATCGAAATATGAGGCTCTAGTCCTTTGCGAATTGCCTCTAATACACCCTCCCAAGTATTTTCCTCCTCAATATCTCGATAAATTCTATTTTCGATAAAAATACGCTCCAAAGAGGCATGGTGCCAATGGTTTTCCAATTCATCCAACTGTACTTCCAACTCTTTTTTGAGGAGGCTTACCGTATGGTCTGTGGAAAGGGTTAACATTTCACTGACCCCGATAAAGTGAGGTTTATTATCAATGATTACACAGCCCAAAGGAGAAATTGAGCTTTCGCAATCGGTAAAGGCATAGAGGGCATCGATGGTTTTGTCGGGTGAAATACCGTTGGGGAGGTGAATGATGATTTCGACACTGGCCGCTGTATTGTCCTCAATTTTTTTGATCTTAATCTTACCCTTTTCATTGGCCTTAAGGATATTATCAATCAGTCCGGAAGTTGTGGTTCCATAGGGAATTTCATTGATGACCAAAGTGTTTTTATCCAACTGACTGATCTTGGCCCTAACCCTGATTTTACCTCCCCGATTCCCATCGTTGTAGCCTTGAACATCAATGATTCCTCCGGTTTGAAAGTCAGGATAAAGCTTGAATTTTTTTCCTTTTAAATGCTGGATGCTGGCATTGAGAAGTTCTACAAAATTGTGTGGGAGTATTTTGGTAGAAAGTCCTACGGCGATTCCCTCTGCTCCTTGTGCCAACAGCAATGGAAATTTGACCGGTAAATGAACCGGTTCTTTTTTCCTTCCATCATAGGAGAGTTGCCAATCTGTGACCTTGGGGCTAAAGACCACTTCGAGCGCAAATTTGGACAATCGTGCTTCGATGTATCTGGAAGCAGCCGCGCGGTCACCGGTAAGGATATTCCCCCAGTTTCCTTGGGTGTCGATCAACAATTCTTTTTGACCGATTTGTACCATGGCATCGGCTATACTGGCATCTCCATGGGGGTGGTACTGCATGGTATGACCAACGATATTGGCCACTTTATTATAACGACCGTCGTCAAGGTCCTTCATGGAGTGAAGGATACGACGCTGAACGGGCTTTAGTCCGTCATAGATGGCAGGAACAGCACGTTCTAAAATAACATAAGAAGCGTAGTCCAGAAACCAGTCTTTGTACATCCCGGTAACTTTGACGAGTGTATCCCCGTCATTCACCCCCTCTGGTATTTTTTCAAACTCTAAATCATCCATGTATTATACCATTTCTTCGGCTACATCCAATTCAACTTTTAGATTATCAATGATAAATTTTTGACGTTCCTGTGTGTTTTTTCCCATGTAGAATTGCAATAAATCGTCTGTGGTAGTTGATTTGTCCAACATGACCGGATCCAATCGTATATCTTCCCCAATAAAAAATTTAAACTCATCCGGGGAAATTTCTCCCAAACCTTTAAAGCGGGTGATCTCTGGCTTCCCGCTTAATTTTTCAATAGCCTCTTTTTTTTCTTGTTCACTGTAACAGTAAAAAGTTTGTTTTTTATCCCTTACCCTAAACAGCGGTGTTTGTAAGATATACAAATGTCCCTCTTTGATCAACTCCGGAAAAAACTGAAGGAAAAAAGTGATGAGCAATAAACGTATGTGCATCCCGTCCACGTCAGCATCTGTAGCAATCACAATGTTATTATAGCGCAAATCCTCCATGCTTTCCTCTATGTTTAGGGCCGCTTGCAAGAGGTTAAATTCTTCATTTTCATAAACAATTTTTTTGGTCATCCCATAAGTGTTAAGAGGTTTTCCTCTTAAACTAAAAACTGCTTGAGTATTGACATCTCTTGACTTGGTGATGGATCCACTGGCTGAATCACCCTCGGTAATAAAAATGGTAGACTCCAGACGGCGATCCTTTTTGAGATCACCCAAGTGGACCCTACAATCCCTTAGTTTTTTGTTGTGTAAACTGGCTTTCTTGGCTCTTTCTTTGGCTAACTTACGAATACCTGAAAGTTCTTTTCGCTCTTTTTCGGCCTGTAAGATCTTACGACGAATGGCCTCTGCTGTCTCGGTGTTTTTGTGCAGAAAATTGTCGAGCTGAGTACCGAGAAAATCATTGATATAGGCGCGAACCGAAGGCATTTTGTCTCCCATTTCTGTAGAACCTAACTTGGTTTTGGTTTGAGATTCAAAAACCGGTTCCATGACCTTGATGCTGATGGCGGATATAATGGATTTTCGTATGTCGGAGGCATCGAAATTTTTTCCAAAATGTTCTCTTATGGTCTTCACCAGCGCTTCTCTGAAAGCGGCCTGATGGGTTCCCCCTTGGGTGGTGTTTTGTCCATTCACAAAGGAGTGATATTCTTCACTGTATTGAGATCTGCTGTGGGTGATGGCTACTTCAATGTCCTCCCCTTTAAGGTGGATGATGGGATACAAAAGGTCGGATGCGTTGGTTTGATCCTCAAGTAAATCTTTGAGGCCATTTTCAGAGAAGAATTTTACACCGTTAAGGTCAATAGTCAATCCCGGGTTGAGGTAAACGTAGTTTTTGAGCATACGTTCTACGTATTCCAACCGGTATCTGTAATTTTTAAAGATGCTTGTATCCGGCTCAAACACCACCCGGGTTCCCCTTCTCTTGGAACTGGATGTCACAGGATCTTCTTGGATGAGATTTCCATATTCAAAAACAGCGTTGGTTGTCTGATTCTCTCTAACAGACGCTACCCTGAACATGGAGGATAATGCATTGACAGCCTTGGTTCCAACACCATTCAATCCCACAGACTTTTTAAAAGCTCTGGAATCGTATTTCCCTCCTGTATTCATTTTGGAAACCACATCCACGACTTTTCCCAAAGGAATTCCACGGCCATAGTCTCTTACACTGACGATGTTGTCTTTGATGGAAATTTCAATGGTTTTTCCGGCACCCATGACAAATTCATCAATACAATTGTCCAAAACCTCTTTTAAGAGAATATATATCCCATCGTCGGGAGAGGAACCATCACCCAGTTTACCAATATACATACCGGGGCGCATACGGATGTGCTCCGTCCAATCGAGTGAACGAATATTCTCTTCAGTATATTGGGTTGCTTTGGCCATACAGTCACTGCTAAATTATAATTTGAAGCCCAATTTTTGAATGGATTACATCCAAAGAAATTAACAAATTACAATATTTTATTGTTGAGAAGTTTCAATATCCTCTAATGTTTATAAGGCTTTTAGATTAATTATCTTTGAATTCCTA
>JBESZM010000027.1:0-4633 GCA_041254175.1 Flavobacteriaceae bacterium
GTTTTGGCAACGATTTCGTCAATGATTTGTTCAATGTCTTGCTGAGATAGTTGTTCCGGTAAAAATTGGGCGATCACCTCGGCTTGGGCCTCCTCAGGGGCAGCAAGATCATCGCGATTTTGTTCTTTAAAAATCACCGCACTGTCTTTGCGCTGCTTTACCAGTTTTTGAAGTAATTTGATTTCTTCCTCTTCGGATAGATCAGCATCTCCTGCAGTTGCAGTTTTGGCCAAAAGCACTGCCGATTTTATGGCTCTTAATGCTTCGAGCTTTAAAGAGTCTTTGGCACGCATTGCGGCTTTGAGTTCGTCAGTTAGGGAATTGAGTAAAGACATAAATTATTAATCTACATTATCGTGCAAAAAAGAGTTATTGGATCTCAATTGTATTTCGTCATTTTTATCATTATCGACCGACAATCTTGACTCATTCGACTCAGACGAGGAGGGTTGATCCAATTCGAGACCCATTCTTTTATAGGCGGGTTGCTTTTCAAACTCATCGATTTTACTCATACTGTGTTTGAAGGCATGATTGAATTTTTTTAAATGCTCCTTTCTTTCTTCATTTTCCTTGGTGGCGGTTTCTTTAATTTTCTTGTCAAAGGGAGAGTCATCGTGGGGTGAACTCAGCACATCCTCCATTTCCGAAACGGGAACTTCCTCCAATTTTTCGACTACTTCAAATTCAAAATCAATAGCCTCCGAAAGGGAAGAATCTTCCTTGATCTCTTGCTCTTCCCCATCGGAAAGGGTATGGACTATTTTTTCGGGCGAAGCCTCGTGGGCATCAGAAATGGGTAAACCAAAATCAAAGGCAAATTGATTTTCTTCCTCAGCTTCCACCTCTTCGGATCCAATCACCTCAAGATCCAATACTTTCTCGTCTAGATCGTTGATGATAAATTCTTCTTCTATTTCAACCTTGGCTTCCTCTTCGGACAGATCGTATTCCAGTAATTCATAGACCACCTCCATATTTTGTATTTCTGCAGTACTGGCGATCAATTCGTCTTCAGGTTCAGCTAATTGCTCTTCAATCTTTTCCTCTTCAATCTTATCAGGTTCAAGCTCGTATCCGCTTACAGTTTCTGCCAATACAGGTATGGAAAACAAATCCTCCTCATCGGGTTCCTCCTGTTTTTCATCCAATTCAAATACAGTAGGTTCTTCTTCGGGAGTAGGGGTTAATTCGGTCTTAATTTCGTGTATCCTCTCCTCGGTTGCTAGCTCTTCTTGGGGCATTTCGTATGCATCGGACTTGTCTTCACTCCCCATGAGGTTGTGTTCTAAAGTCTGATCTTCCTCCAGGGTATGGATGATTTTTTTGGCTTCAGTATTTACAATTTGATGCTGCTGATCTGCTCCAAAACCTGTGGCGATGATGGTCACAGACACAGAACTTCCTAGTTTTTCATCTTCTCCAATCCCCATGATGATGTTGGCATTGTTCCCTGCCTCAGTCTGGATAAAATCATTGATTTCTCCAATTTCATCTATGGTAATTTCTTCGTTTCCGGAGACAATCAAAAGCAACACATTTTTACATCCGGTGATCTTATTATCATTCAGTAAGGGAGAGTCCAAGGCATTGATGATGGCATCGTGTGCTCGATTAGTACCACTGGCAGAACCGGATCCCATGATGGCTGTACCACTGTCTTTGAGGACTGTTTTCGCATCCTTCAAATCTATGTTTTGACGATAGTGGTGAGTAATGACCTCTGCAATTCCTCTAGCTGCTGTGGAAAGAACTTCATCAGCTTTGGAAAAACCTGCTTTAAAGCCCAAATTTCCATAAACCTCCCTGAGCTTATTGTTGTTGATTACGATCAGGGCGTCAACGGTTTTTTTGATGTTTTCCAAACCTTTTTCAGCCTGTTCCAATCGCAGTTTACCCTCAAACTGGAAAGGCATGGTAACAATACCCACGGTAAGGATGTCCATTTCTTTCGCCATCTGAGCGATAATGGGTGCGGCACCTGTACCGGTTCCTCCACCCATTCCGGCAGTGATAAATACCATTTTGGTTTGGGTGGTCAATAGGGTTTTGAGGTCTTCAAAACTTTCCTCGGCGGCCAAAGCCCCTACCTCGGGGTTGGCGCCGGCACCCAATCCCTCAGTCAGGGATGCCCCCAATTGAATTTTGATCGGCACCGAACTCTCATTAAGCGCTTGGGCATCGGTGTTGGTTACAACAAAATCTACACCATTAATGCCTTGTTGAAACATATAGTTTATGGCATTGCTGCCCCCACCTCCTACACCAATTACCTTGATGACATTGCTTTTGTTTTTGGGTAAGTCAAAACTAAAATCGTTGCTCATTTCAGATTCCATTTCAGTGTATTTATGCGTTATCTAAAAATTCTTTAAACTTCTCTACCCAGCGATCCAAAATAGACTTCCTACTGGAAGACATGGGATTGGGTTCAACAACATCTACAGTATTCTCCTCTATTGAATCTTCGGCAACTTCACTTTCATCGGATGGGACACTTTCAAAATCATTTTTCTCTTGTTGCTCTAATGCATTCATCAACAGACCCACAGCAGTTGCCAATATTGGGCTGGTCTCAGATTTCTGTGTATCTCCGGCCAAATGTTCACTGGGGTAACCAATACGGGTATCCATACCGGTGATGTACTCCACCAATTGTTTTAAATGCTTCAATTGACTTCCGCCACCGGTCAATACAACTCCACCGATTAGCTTTTTCTTTTGATCGTCATGGCCGTAATTTTTGATTTCTAAATAGACCTGTTCCATGATTTCTACCACACGTGCATTGATGATTTTGGAAAGGGTTTTCAGTGATATCTCCTTGGGCTCCCTGCCTCTGAGCCCGGGGATGGAAACGATTTCAGAATCTCTGTTCTCTCCCGGCCAAGCTGAACCAAATTTAACTTTTAGGAGTTCCGCTTGTTTTTCAATAATGGAACAACCCTCTTTAATGTCTTCGGTAATGACGTTCCCCCCGAAAGGGATTACTGCCGTATGGCGAATGATACCGTCTTTAAAAATAGCCAGGTCTGTGGTTCCCCCACCGATATCGATCAAGGCCACACCGGCTTCTTTTTCCTCCTGACTCAAAACAGCTTCTGAGGAAGCCAATGGTTCAAGCGTAATATTGCCCATGGACAAACCTGCACTTTTGACACATCTACCAATATTTTTTATCGAAGTTACTTGCCCAACAACCACATGGAAATTGGCCTCTAACCTACCGCCATACATCCCAATGGGTTCTTTAATTTCGGCCTGACCATCTACTTTGTACTCCTGTGGAAGTACATGAATGATTTCTTCACCCGGGAGCATAACCAGTTTATAAACCTGTTGAATAAGCCGTTCCACATCTTCCTGTGAAATGACCTCTTGGGAATTGGTTCGGGTGATATAATCGCTGTGTTGCAGACTCCTGATGTGTTGTCCGGCAATACCTACAACGACTTCATCGATTTCTTTACCGGAAACCACTTTGGCTTCCTCTACAGCCTGCTGAATGGATTGAATGGTTTGGGTGATGTTGTTGACCACCCCTCTGTGAACTCCAAGGCTTTTGGATTTTCCAATCCCAAGGATTTCAACTTTTCCAAATTCGTTTTTATCCCCCACCATGGCAACGATTTTGGTTGTTCCAATATCCAATCCTACAGAAATATTTGAATGCTTCATAAATGTTGTTTTAAGATCCAACGACTTGATTTTTAAATTTTAGATTGATCAGGCTATACTGCCTTTTCAATGTATGATTATCGTGGTAGGCACAAAAGACTTTCAATTTGGAAAGCTTTTCACCAATGCGACGCATCTGACCAATTTCAACCTCAAAACCGTAGGATCTCAAGCCTATAAAATAGGAATTTGAACGGTAATGGATAGAAGCCAGTTCATTTCGTAAAAATGGATCTTTATCAATATGATCAATCAATGATAAAAGATCCTCCTTTTGTTTTTCTTTTAACTGTCCAAGATATAAAGGAACTTTTGGCGTATGATTATTGGAAATGGGAAACTGATTTCCCAATTTATCCAGATAATATTGCTCTGGCCCTTGTATCCTGACAACCGCCGTTTTTTCTTGAATATTTACTCCTAAAATACCTTGTTGAAAATGAAAAACCTCAGCATTATCTATGTAAGGATTATCTTCTAATAAGGATTCAAGCATACTCAAAACTAAACTATCTTTGGCCTTCCACGGAAGCTCTCCTTTGTTTTGTATTAACAATTTATCAACGAGTGAGTCGCTTAGGAATCGAGCCCCATGGGATTCAAAATTGACCTCTACTTTCTCTACCAAACGCCTACTATTCCTAAAATGAGCGAAAGCAGACATCAATATCGTCAAGATTAAAACCGTTACAAAAAAGAGGTGTTTTTTGAGTTGCATTTAAGCTGTTTTTTTTAGTTTTTGGATGTGATTTCCTATATCCCCTGCCCCCAAGACCAATACTAAATCTGCTTGAGAATCGACGATGGTAGACTGAAAAGCTTCCTCAGATATTTTTCTTTTGTTCTTGTGCTGAATCAGCCCCAACAAAACATCGGAAGTGACCCCGGCTATGGGTTGTTCTCTGGCCGGATAAATGTCCATCAAAACAATTTCATCAAATTGACTGAGGACATC
>JBESZM010000028.1:0-22389 GCA_041254175.1 Flavobacteriaceae bacterium
TATTTTTTACCACAGCAGATTTGATCCCAAATCTGTTGCGGGAAATCGGTAGATTGAGAGAAATTTCTTTTCGAGAGATCGGTGAAGGAACAGATCAAGAAATTGACCTTGATCGTTATGATAAATTTTACCGTCATTTGATTTTGTGGGACAACTTTCAAAAAAAAATCGCAGGAGCCTATCGGATTGGTTTTGGTGGAGAAATCATCTCAGCCTATGGAATTGACGGACTCTATATCTCCAGCTTATTCAATATTGATGCTGCAGTAGGGTCTATATTGAGGAAAACCATAGAAATGGGAAGGGCATTTATTGTTAAAGAATATCAGAATCACCCACTTTCACTTCATTTGTTGTGGAAAGGCATTGTTCATATGACCATCAGAAATCCTGAATACAAATATCTTATCGGTGGAGTGAGCATCAGCGATGAGTACTCTCATATGTCTAAGTCGCTGATCATCGATTATATGTCTTCAAACTTTTACGATCAAAAAATAGCCCAATACTTTCATCCTAAAAGTGCTTTTAAGATCGAAATATGTGATGACGAAGTCAATTTGATTTATAAAGAGTGCAAGGAGTATCAACAGAATTTTATCTCTATTGATAAATTGATCAACGATATAGAGCCTAAAAATCTCAGGGTGCCTGTATTGATTAAAAAATACCTAAAGCAAAACGCAACTGTGATAGGCTTTAATCGAGACCGCTCCTTTAACAACGTCATAGATGCATTGCTGTTTATTGCGATCAAAGACCTACCTGAAAGTACGACAAAGCCCGTTTTAAAGGAATATGGTATGGCCGAGCCATGATACCAAGGCACAGAAACCTATTTAGAAGTCGATTTTCGGGCTTCGAGTTCTGCTCTAATTTCCTTGGCTCTGTTTTCGGAAATCTCATAGTTTCGCATCACATAAATGGCAAAAAGGGTTCCCACTATTGGAAAAACAGTATACACAACTCTTAACCAAAAAATTGCTCCCTCAGGTTGCTCTGATGCATTGGGATCAAACCCTACCAAAGACATGATCAAACCACTTAAAAGACCTGCAATTGCATATCCAAATTTTACCATCAGCCAATATATGGCACCAAATGTGGCCTCTTTTCTGGGGAGACCATTGTTGAGTTCATCCAAATCACACACATCAGCGGTCATACTCATCATCAAAGTAAACAAGCCCCCGATTCCAAATGAGAAAAATGGCAAAGCATACAAGAAGTAGTGAGGTTTACCCGGGACAAATAAAAACCAAAAAAGAATATACCCGATGATGGAAATTCCTTGGGTGATGATGAATGATTTTTTCTTGCCAAGAATCTCGGACATTTTGGTCACGACTGGAATTACCAAAAATGTAGTTGACAAAGCCGCTATGCATCCATGCAGTGTGGGCCATATTCCAGCTGCTGAAGCATCCCCATTGAATAAGTAATAGACAATGATAAAAAAGGAAAAGGCAGCAATGGTATTAAAAGAATTAAAAATTAGAAAAGTAGCTATGCATAACTTTCTAAAGGGTTTATTCATCAATGCATATCTAAAGCTTGAAAAAATATCCCCCACATTATTGGACAAATATTTAACACTCAAAGGAGTGAGGTTTTTGTCATTCAAGGTGGATTTGCTTTTGACAAAAATGGCTGGGATAATGGCCAAAATGGTACAAATGACTCCGATAAAGATCGATACTTGTCTGGCTCCTTTTTCGGCACTTTCAAACCAATCGGGATCATAAAAAATAACCCAAAACCAAGGGGCAATTACCCATGCCCACTGGCCAATCCATTGAGCCACTGCCATAATGCGGGTACGTTCGTGAAAATCACCACTCATTTCATAACCCATTGCAACATAGGGTATACTAAAAATGGTGATCCCCAGATAAAACAGAAAGGATAAGGAGAGGAAATACCAAAAATTATAGATTGGACCATTGACCTCATACATTTGCCACATGGCAATAAATGATGCACCGGTAATCAATGCCCCTACAAAAATGTATTGTCTTCTTCTCCCCCATTTCGACTTGGTATTATCGGAAATAAATCCCATAATAGGGTCGGTGACAGCATCAAGAAATCTTGGTAAGAAAAAAATCAACCCCCATAAAAAAGGTGGAAATCCAAGATCCTGAACAAGGATAACCATAAATATTTGCAATGCTGCAGGAAACATTTGGTTGGCCAACATACCAAAACCAAAAGCAATCTTCTGACCCATTGATACTTTTTTCACTGTACTTCCATCCAATTCATTCATATCCTTAGTTAGGTTTTTGTTTTTTTAAATCAAAATTTCTGTATTGTTCCTTTAAAACATGGAACGACTCTTTTTTGTTTCGGTCGATGTCAACGATTCCCCAAAATTCTTCATTGGGGCTTCCATCATAGGGAACTCCGGAACTGTTTGGTGCGAAACCACCGATGTCTTGTTGTTGGGGATTTCCCGCCTTCCACCATTCATCAGAAAAAGAGAACAGGGTCAATCCGCTGATCAAGTGAGCATTTTGAAAAACAGCATCCACTATTTTGGAGTTGGCAACGGACTGGGCTTTTTGATTTTCACCTTGGGTAAAATCATCACGATCAGTGGTCATATAGCTGTCACTGCCCGCTTCGGAAAAATACAAGGGCTTATCACTCAATTCTTCCCATTGTTCAAACAGCGCATGGGGGTTGTCCCAACGGTATACATTTAAACCCCATAAATCAAGATCGGTACACATTGAAAAGGCCAAAGAATCCGGCAACTCACCATGAGCAGTAGAAACCGGATGATTTCCATCGATTTGATGAATGGCTTTTGCGGCCTGATTGACGATTGCATACCATTTTTTAATGTCTCCATCAAACCACTCGGGGTGGTAATTGTATTCGTTCCCCAATTCCCAAAGTAAAATGGCATTGTGGTCTTTGTACTTTTTGACGTAATTGATGTATGATTTGGTATTCAAATCGTAATACCCTTGTTGATTGTAGCCTATGCTGATGATGACTTTGATCCCCGCCGCTTCAATTTGATCCAAGACAGATTTTTCTTCAATGGGACTGTATACTCTCAGTGTATTGATCCCCGCCTCGACCATCAAATTAAGATCAGTCTTCAAAGTGGTGAAATCTCTTTTTTCAGAGCCTTTGGGAACCGGGTTATAACAAACACCTTTGATGAAATAAGGGGCATCGTTAACCCGTATTTGTCTCCCTTTTATCGTGACTTTTTCAGTAGCGGGATTACATCCAACCATTAAGCCCATTAGGGTGGCGGTGAGTAGTGAAAATATAAGTCTGGTGATTTTCATTTTTCTACAGGAGTTAGGACAGATGAAAAAAGCTGTTTTTTGTTTCCTTGGAATGTTTTTTGTATGGGGTTCTTTCCTCTTGAAAGGTTTTCAAAAGTTCCATTATCGTGGAATTCCCAGAGCGCGAATTTGGCTTTACCATCTATTGTAAACAAGCCAAAGTGATTCTCAGAATGTATGGGGTCATCAGGATTTTTCCATGATTCATCAAAGGCTTCAAAAAAGACACATGTGATTTTATTTTGGGTGGCCCAATCACTCATCAATTGAAAATACAAGGCTTGTTTGTATTCGTCAGCAGCCCTGGAACCTTTACTTCCATACAAACCACTACTTTGAGTAGCCCAACCGGTTTCACCGATATGAATCGGCTTTACCACACCCAGCGTCTTTATGTAACTCTTGACGTTATTGTATTGGGTAACGGCAAATTTTTTTGCCCGTACCATAGCACTGTCAATACTTTGCCTGTGGGTGTGTTGATTTTCAAACTGGATTTGTGAAGTCCAAAATTCAGGATTGTAATGGGTATTGTGAAAGGGATAGGTATGCATGGAAATGTAATCCACTGCAGCTGCCAATTTTTCTAAATCAGGATGGTGGTAGGAGGGATCTCCTCCACCCCATGAAATAAAGTCATCGGAACTGGTGATCCAAAGGTTTTTGGGAAGTTTGTTTTCCAATTTCAATTGTTGTAGGTGATTGACCCAATCCAGAATGACCTTGGGCTGCACATAATAGGAGGTTTGCCAACGCACTCTGGCTTCATTTCCCACGGAAATAATTTTGACGATATCGGGATATATCTGGGTTAATTCTACTGCCCGGCTGATTTCCAATGCATTTGCCCTGAAATCCTCCTTATCGTGATTGGGTTGTGCAGTCCAAGCATCTTTACAATTGATCCATGCCCCTAACATGACGTACATTTCAAACTCAGGATTTTGTTGTTTTAAAACCTTTATGGCTTTTAATACATTTTGAGCAAAATCGAAATGAACATTATAAGTACGGATGAGTTTGAAATCCAGGGCCTGCAAAATTTTGAGATCTTCAATGATTTCTCCGAGTGAAGGTTGAATTTCGCGCATATTGGTCCTATAGCCACCATAGGAGATGGCTTTGTATTGGGGATTCCCTAAAATATCAGAGGCAAAGGGCGTAGTGCTTTGAAATGGTTGATCACTTTGCTGACAAGCCATCAACATCATTCCCACCATCCAAACCGACAAGAAACCGGAGGCTTTTGTCAAAGGTTGGCGTAAAAAAAAGGAATGGATGATCAAGGTGATTTCATTTTAATTTAAAGCATCTAGGAACACAACGATTTTTTCAAACTCACCCGATCTACTGAATACTGCTTGACTTATTTTTGAATCGAGTTGTTTTCCTTTCAAATGGGTTACACTACCATCTTTTGCATGGACTTCAATTACATTTTCATCAGATTTTTGATAGACTACAGGAACTTGGCAAACGGTGAAAGCTAATGATTTTGGCACCAAAAGTATTTCACTTTTTTCCTGATGGATATTGATGAAATAAAATACTTTGGCATGATCCAAAAACTCCTCACTTCTGAGTAACTCGGGTTCAAAACACAGGATTCCTTCTTTGACCTTAACACCGATCTCTCCTGCTCTGCTGAGGAGGTCTTCCTTGACTTGACCGGTCATACCGGGTTGCTGTGCACCCTTTCCCTTAGGCGTATGCGAATAAGGATCTGTGGGAAAAGCACCGTACAGCTCGGGAGATTTATTTAGACCAATACCGTCATTGATCTTGTGATAATGATTTACCAATCGATCGATCCATTTTTTTGCCACACCCGATTCAATGGATTTTGAAACCACCTCATAATTGGCCAATAAGAGTTTGGATACCATGTGCCAATAAATGGAGCCCAGTCCCTCATATCCAAAAAAGGTTCCAGATCTTCCGGTAAATGATTTGTGATGAAAAACAGACTCATAGAGGG
Source organism: Flavobacteriaceae bacterium (assembly GCA_041254175.1). GTDB lineage: Bacteria > Bacteroidota > Bacteroidia > Flavobacteriales > Flavobacteriaceae > UBA8316. The sequence goes on from JBESZM010000028.1 coordinate 5,287, forward strand.
AAAAGAGAGATTCGGATTCTTTTTCGACAAAACTTTCGTATTCACTTGGAAGCTGATCCAAAGCATTTCTTAGACCGTTAACGTTGTTAAAGGCCGGATTGAAATGATATTGTCCCAAAACATCTCTAGAAAGGATATCGAAGTTGTTATTTTCTAAAAGCTTTTGCAAAAGCTTGCTGTTGTTAACTTTGTCTGCGGGTATGTTATTTTTTTGAAGAAATAAGGGCAGATCTTTGTCCGGATAGAGGATATAGCTGTTTTGATCTGCTCTGTAGAGTTTGCTATTTCTGAGGCTGTCCAAGAGTTCAACACTCTCCTGAGCCGATAGAAAACCTGAGCTTAATACGGCAACTTGACCCTCTAACATTTCGGAGAGATAGGAGATCGAAAAGCGGTCGTCCTCTACAGCAATCAGATTGTAGGCATGATAGAGTTTGTCGTCTCTTTTGTTGGCTTTGATGGTGTGCTCAACAAAAGCATTGGTAACTGTTATAAAAGCATCTAATTCTTCTGTCGTTATTCTTTCCTTTCGATTTGAATGGCCGTGGGTATAAATTTTTTGGCGATAGTCACTTCCTGCTTGACCGAGACTCTGAAAGACCTTCTTACGATCTTGATCATTGATAGGTGCGTTGAGTAAGTGCTTTTGTTGATCAAAAGTCTGAAAAGTTTGACTGAAAAATTGATGCAGTTCGGCAGAAATGGTAAATTCGGATTGCTCTGATTGAGCAATGAACCCTTTGAAAAAGGATAAAAATCTTTTCAGATAATAGAGGGTAACCATAGAAACCCCATTACCTACCAGTGCATTGTTGGCATCATTCCACTCAGGACGCTGGGTATTCATCCAGATTCCTGCCTCGGGAATAAAGTTTGAAATTTTGGCCAATAGGCTAACCAAAATCTTCTCAATAAAATTGACTTTATAAATCTGACCCTGAGCATCTTGAAGTAAAGCTCCATCCGCTCCAATTTGATTTTTACGCCTGTGAATTTTTTCGTTGGCTTCAAAGTCAAAATCAATGGTGTTTTTGGGATCTTTCAATATATCCTCCACAGGTTTGATCTTGTAGGGTACGTTGGCAAAAACAAATAAATCCTGATCGATTATGCCATTGAGTTTGTTGGGAAAGTAGTTTTCGGAAAATTCTAAAAACTTGAGTAAATAAATGATTTGATGGTCTCCCCAATATCCGATATAGGACCACGGATTGTCGGGTTCAATGGTCTCCCAGTCGAAGCCATCTTTGGTCAGTCTGTAGGGGTTGTAACCTTCAAAAGTAGATGCGTTTAAAAACTTATAGATCATCCCTTCGATAAAATCGGGATAGGCATGGGCTAGGGCTTCCCAGTTTTGAAAAATATCTCGCCAGTTCCCTTGATAGTCGAGTATCTTTGATCCGTCAATTTCACTTTTGGTATTAATGGAAAACTTGTTCCAAGGTCGACTGGGATCTCCATGTCTTCTACTGAATTTTAAAGGGAGGTATTCTTTGACCAATCTTACAAAGTCTGTATCGATTTCTTGATTTAAAAGTGATTGTAGGGTTGCTAAATCGAACTCTTCCTCAAGCTGATCTATAAGATTTGATTTTTTTTGGTGCAATTCTTTGTTAGCTCCAAACAAATATTTGGAGAAATCGGCTTTTTCGAGGGTATAGTTGTAATCGAAAATCCCCCCTCTCATGATGTTGAAAAGGGTGTTGGAGAAATGCCGGGTATTTCTTGGGCCATCGGCAGTCAATTGCAATCCATCTGCTGCTGCGACCAAACGGATCAATTCCTCGGATCCAAAATGAATGTCTTGATTGAGTTCATTGACTAAATTTTCATTGTTGATCAAGCGCGCTCTGGTCTGGTTAATCTGGTTAATGTTCTGATTGACATCGGCCACTATGGTCCAGTTTTTGGATGATTTTGGTTCCAGTCTGAAGTCTGAATTTAAGAAGTAAGCTCCTTTTTCAGCTCTGATATCCAATTCGTTTTCAAGGGGCAGCCCTGATCTGAATTGATCCAATTGTAGTGAAGACAATAGATATTTTGGATTTTCAAACCCTGATGACCAGACGGTATTGGCTTTTAGAGCTTCACTGGGCTCTGCCCGGTCTACAATCAAAGCTGATAGCGAATAAACGCCCAAGCCGGTTTCAAGATCTAGTTCATTTTTTTTATAGGCATCGGCCAAGTTACTACTGCCCATTTGTAGGTTTACTTCAATGCCCCATGGAAGAAGGTTTTGAATTCCGTCTAGGACACTAATATTGACCGGTTCAAGACCTTGGCTGTTCAACTCTGCTTGTCTTACAAAACCAAAACGATCACTGGTTTTCCACGAATATGAAAAAGTCAAATCCAAGTCGTGATTTATTTCTTCAAATATGATTTTGTTTCCTAAGGTATTTTTATAAAGATTTCTTGAGGTTTTATATTTTCCTTGTTGCCTGATGGAAAAAGGTTCCCATAGGTGGGTTGTGTCGGTTTTTGAGACCAGAAATATGGTTTTGCTCCCGGTATTTTCGGCCGATTCAATGATTTTATCGTCCGTGTAATAGGGAAACAATGCGTTACTGCTGTCTTTTCTTCCTGCGGTGAGGCCACCCGTAGAAGAAATAAAAAGCCAGTGGTTGGAGTTGCTTACCAAACTCATAAAAAAGGGACGCATTCCATCCACATTGGAGATTTTGTAAAAGTTTTCTCCCCCGATCTGTACTTCCTCTCCTTTTACGGTATTTTTTGGATGTACCCTATAATTTTCTAAAAATTGTCTTTCTTCTAAGTTGACCATTCAACTAATTTTTTTGAAAAACAGTAAAATTCTCCTGTAAATATGCAAAGCATTGGCTCTCCAAAATCAAATTTGGTGTCAGATACATTTTAAATTTTCTGTTTGATTTATCCTATTGGTAAATTCTTACGAAATCTATCTCCATTTGATCCTCTTCAAAATTTTCAGGTATATTACCCCCTAAAGCACCCCCCATTGCAAGGTTGAGTAGTAAATAGTGTGAATTGTCAAAAGGATTATTGTTTGTGTTTGATAATTGTACTATGACTTTGTCATCAATCATTACCTTGATAATGGATCTATTCCATATCATTGAGTAGGTGTGAAAATCAAGGGATAAGTCATCTAATCCTAAATCAGAAAGGGATTTTTCTTCACCATAGGATGCGTAATCACCAGATTGGGTATCTGCCCAATGAAAGTATCCTTGCACAAATGATTTTTTATCTCCTTTTTGCTCCATGATATCGATCTCGCCACATGCTGGCCATCCGACATTTCCATACTCATCACCAAAATAATTCCCAATTTCATTGATGTTGGCTCCCAATGTCCATATGGCAGGCCATGTACCTGCAGATGAGGGAAGTTTTGCACTTACATCAATTCGACCATAGGTGAAAGGGTATTTAGAATTTAACCTCGCAGAGGTGTATTTTTTTAAACTGCCTGCGTAAGTATAATTCTCTTTTTTGGCAATAATTTTTAATGTTCCGTCACTTACTTTAGAGTTATCACTTCGGGTGGTGTAGTGTTGTTTTTCATTATTTGCCCAACCGCCACCAAAAATTGGAATGTACTGTAGGTGCCATCGTGATTCTGAAGGAGCACCCTCATAATTGAATTCATCACTCCAAACTAAAGTATAACCGGGATATTCTGTTGCTTGTTCACTCCCATCTATAAAGTCCTGGCTAGGATCATCAATTGAACCTCCAAGAGCATTTTTAATCTCAACATCAATTGTTTTATAAGCATAAGAGGTTTTTTGGTCATCAAAAAATGCCCATACTCCAATGGTATGATTTCCATTTTTTTGGTAAATATATTCATACTTTCCAGTGGTTTTGTCAAACACGGCATTATCTCCAAAAGAAAATCTGTAGGTCAAAGCTCCATTTGCATTGGCAGTGACTAAAACAGATCCATTTTGTCCCAGAGTTACCTCCAAGGATAATTCTACATCGTCGGATTTACTACAATGGGTAAATCCTATTATGGTGTTAAGTACAAAAAGTAATGAAAAAATATTTTTGATGATGTTGAATTAAAGTTAATCAAAGCTACCGGAAAATTCCGATAGCTTTGATTGATTATAAAAGTAATTACTCGTATGAGGTGATAACAAAATCAGTCAAGGTAACATCAGTATCTTGAGTGACCAAGTACAAAAGTGCTGAACTGTAAGTCCTGTCTGCCTCTTGAGCTGGAATTTCAACCGAATATTCTGTAGCGTCTGTACCGGAAACGGTGACATTGGCAGTAGAAAAACTAGGTTCGGTATCAGGATGAGGCTTGTACTCAAACTTGAAATTAAGAGCTACATCGGTTCCAGCAGTGTTTCCTGTAAAGGTTACTTTACCACCATTGGGGAATGAAAGTGGATAAATTTCCGAAGTTTCATTGGCAAAACCTGCCCATGACTCTCCTGAGGCAGGGAAGTTATATACACTATTTACAACTGTAGCACCGCCAAAAGAACCTGTGTATGCAGCAGAGTAATTGGTGCCAGTTAAGGCAGAATCATATTCTCTAACCACAAAATCAGTTAATGTAACATTGGCATCCTGAGTAACCAGATATAAAAGCAGTGAGCTAAATGTTCTGTCTGCGTCCTGAGGTGGAATTTGAACCGTGTACTGTTTAACCTCTTCTCCACTAATTGTAATGTTTGAAGTAGAAAAACTAGGCTCAGTATCAGGATGAGGGTTGAATTCGAACTTTAAATTAATATCTACATCTGTACCAGCAGTAGAACCATTAAATGTTACTTTTCCTCCGAAAGGAAATGATAAAGGATAAATCCCTGCGTTTTCGTTGGCGAAACCTGCCCATGACTCTGATCCGGTAGGGAAATTAAAGACATTGTCAACTACTGTTGCGCCTCCAAAACTACCTGTGAATGTTGCAGAGTTGTCAGTTCCTGAACCGGAACCGCCTCCATAGAAGAAGATATTGTCGAAATATACAGTTCCATTTCCTTCAACCTTGAACTGGAAAACATTAGAAAGATCAACAACACTAGAGAAGTGACTTAAATCTATATTCACGCTGTTCCATTGACCCACGTTGGTTAAATCCAATTCATATGCAATTTCTTCATTTACATCATCACCATTTGAATCAGGACTGATTAAGAAAAATTTAAGTACTGTAGCATTTCCGGTAAAGTAATCTAGGTGTAATTTAGTTTTTCCAGAAACATCAATATTAGGAACTTCAGTACCTTGATAATTCAAGTTATCGTATTTCAAAACAGTATTGTCAGCTATGGTTTCAGTAGATACTGCTGTAGACTGACCCCAGTTTGGATTAAAATTAACTCCGGAAATATCAGTGTAAGTGTCACTGAAAATTGAGATAACCTCAGAGGCACTATATGTAGGCGCTGTAGGTGAGGTGGTGGGTGCATCAGGGATGACTACCTCTTTGGGTGTTGCAAAGTCAAAGTTATCTACGTAATATACAGCTTCAGCGGTATTGGTCAAACCGTATCCTAATATCATGGTAACTGTATTATAGATACCACTTAATTCACCAGCTTTTTCGGGGATATTGAAAACTAAAGTTTCCCAACCTGTTCCCTCAGTGACAGCAAAAAGGTCTCCTGTGGATTTTTTTCCATCAGTACCATTAGATAATTCATCTTCTAGTTTTAATAAAACATTGTGACCTGGGCCAGGTGAATAAAATTGGAAAGAAATGGCCTCTTTTCCCGCAGGGAAGGTTATTTTGTCACTCAACATAAAGTAAAAGCCAGCCCAAGATTGAACGCCTACAGGCTCTGTAACTTTGATTACCCTATCTGAATTATTTGAATCACCTTTAGAGGGATTATCAGCATAAGCAATAGCGATATTAGTATCACCAACTCCCCCAAAATAACTCCAATTTCCGGGTTGTGTTCTGTCTTCTGGTTGAAAGTTTTCTTCTGCAAAACTAGGTCCTGTTTCTTCAAAGGTGATCATCCCGTCATTGATATTGGGATCAGCTTCAATAAAAACATCTTCATCAGGATCTTGATCGATTACGATGCTTCCACCGTTGTTATCATCATCCTTCGAACAACTGACGAAAAATAAAAAAAACGCTAAAATAGTTGTTTGTAAAATTCTCATTTTAATTGATTTAGTTTAAGTAATAGTATTTAATTAATAGCCTTCATTTTGAGGGTATCCCTCACCTAATAAATCCAATACACCTTGGGGTATTGGCAAATTAACCATGTGAGGCCTGTATACCTCCATAGGATTTACGTGATTTCTCGCGTAATATTCGTTTAACAAAGGGGCGTTCATATGATCCATCAAGTAGTCATACAATAGACCTTTTCGCTTGAGGCTGTACCACCTTTGTCCCTCAAAAGCCAATTCTCTGGCTCTTTCTTCAAAAATATTTTTAACAGAAACAGTAGCCGCAGGGCTGATACCGGCACGAGTTCGCACAGCATTTAAATAGTTAAGGGCTTTGGCTGAATTTCCTGACTCCAAATGGGCTTCTGCTCCCATCAAATAAGTTTCGGCTATTCTGTATATCATGATGTTTTTAAAGTGCATTCTATCGGTTGGATCAACACTGGGGTCCAAAAACTTGATAACGCCCGGACTTTGTCTTTTGAAATACATAAAAAAGTCATCGTCTTCCGCTCTGTTTTGATAGAGGTCTAGAGGGGCCCCAATGCTTTTTCCTCCTGGCAATGTTTTCTCATCATTGTATTTGTACTCAAAAACGTAGTAGTTTTCTTTGCGCTTATCTCCTGGATTTTCATTTAATAAATCCGCAGCGTATGGATTGAGTGTGATAAAGCCAAAGCCATCACCACCGTTTTCAAGGGACTGAACCATACCGGGTACTGCCGAGTAATGGGCAACCGTTTGCCAATTCATCTGGTGCCAAGCTCCACCACCAATGGTGTTTTTTTCAAAATTGATGGCAAATAAGGTTTCGGAATGATTGAGCTCTCCTTCAAAAACTTTATCGACATTAACTAGCGTATAGGGTCCGTTGTTAATGATTCCGTCTACAATAGAGGCGGCTTCACTGTAATTTTCAAGCCATAACTCGACTTTGGCCCTGAGGTGGTCTACCGCGCCCTTATTCCATCTGCCAAAATGTTCAGAAGTGTATCCTAGGTTTTCACTGGCATACTGAAGATCTTCTTTGATGAGTTTGAAAATATCCTCCTTTGAAGATTTTTCCGCAGGGCGATCAAATGCAGTTTCGGGAGTTGTGGGTTCTGTCTTAACATAGATGTTCTTGAAAAGTCTGTAGAGCGTAAAGTAAGAATGCGCTCTGAATGTCTTTGCTTGAGACAAGTTTTTTATCAATTCGGGACTGTCATTTCCGGCTTCAACTAGGGCATCTCCCCCTTGGATGATTGAGTTGGCAATATCGATCATTCTGTAGTTGTGGGCCCACAGATAACCATAGGCAGCCTCTGTACCGTAATCCCCTCCTAGACCACAGCCCCAAAAGCAGTTGCTAAAAAGAGAAATTTCTCCATCAACTCCCGCAGAAATATCACTTTTGGCTTGAAGGATCAAGGGAATGGCTCCATTAAACCAGTCGCGTTGATATGGCTCTCTGTTGAGGGAGTATAATCCAACGACTGCGTTGGCGATTCCATCAGAACTGGAATACAGAAAATCTACAGAGTTATTTGATAATAACTCATCTTTTAAAAAATCATCTTGGTAACATGAACTAAGGAGTACCAAGAATAAAGTCGAAACATAAATTTTAATTTTTTTCATCGTACTGCGTTTTAGAAGTTCAATTTTAATCCTAATGTCATATTCAGTGTCTCGGGAAATACGCCGGCTCTCAGGTCTTGTTCTGGGGAATAGGACAAGAAATCGGTGATGGTCAATAGGTTGGTTCCAGTGAAATAGACCCTACCGGACTTGAGATTTAAAAAGTCTTTCATGACTTTGTCAAAATTATAGCCAACAGTAACCGTTCTCAAACGAACGTATGAGGCGTCCTGAGCCGCAAATGAGTTGAGGTGTTTTAACCATGCTGCATTGGCGTTGGCTTTTGGCCATGATGTAGAAGGATTATCGTCGGTATAGTAGGGAACAACCGGACCATTCATTGAAGCCTTCCAAAATTCACCATTGGCCAGAAGAGAATTGATTCTTGTTGCTCCTTGTACCATGTATATGTCTGCAAACAGATCAAAATTTTTGTATCGTAGGGTAGCATTGAAAGAGCCGAACCAATCTGGATCAGTATTGACAAAAACGTTGTCGTTAATGTCAATAAGACCGTCTTGATTTTGATCTACCACCTTGATGTGACCGGGTTTTGCGCCAATTTCTGCAAATACTGGACTGCCCGGCAGGAGATCAGCCTCTTGATATATTCCGTCGTATTGGGGAAGCCATAAGGAATTGATGGACTGCCCAATTGAAAGTCTTCTGCCAGAGGAGTCGGTGATGTCAATAAAATACTCCTCTCCCGTTACCGAATCTACCTGGGTTTCTCCCGTAAGTGAAACGATCTCGTTCTTGTTGGTTGACCACATCAGTCCCAGATCTAATGAAAGATCATTACCATTAATCACAGAACCGTTGACAGTGAATTCCAATCCTTGATTTTGCAATTCACCTACATTGAATCGGGTAACATTATATCCTGATGAGGAAGCCAACTGTCTGTCGAGTAAAAGGTCTGTTGTGTTGGCCTTATAGTACTCTATGGTTCCCCTTAGTTTGTTGGTGAATAAACCAAAATCTACACCGGTATTGAAGGTCGTAGTCGTTTCCCATTTTAAACTCGGGTTTCTCAGTCTGGAAGAAGCCGATGAACCACTTACGGTAGTATTACCAAAAATATAGGGATTATAGTCGGCTACTCCCAAAGATTCCAGAGGATTGATTCCCTGATTTCCTGTAGCTCCATAACTCATTCGAACTTTAAGTTGATTAATATAGTCAATACCCAAATCTTCTTCTGCTTTATAGGCAAATGAGACAGCTGGGAAATAACCCCATTTGTTGTCTTCAGAGAATACGGAGGCTCCGTCCGCTCTGGTTGTAAATTCCATCAGGTATTTGTCTTTGTAGGAGTAACGAAAACGCCCCATAAAAGACAAAACCCTCCTTCTGTTGATGCTTCGTGAATTGCTCAATAATTCGGAAGCCAAACCATTATATTGTAATGCATCATTCACAAAATCTGATTTGTCAAGTTGATTGTATTTGAAATTTTGCTCATCTAAAGCATGTACTCCTGTAAAATCTAGATTGTGAAGATCATTGTCAAGAATGTTGTAATTCAAAATGTGTTCAATCAACAACTGCTTGTATTGGGTATCGATGATTACTCCAATTCCATTATTGCCTTCGTCTCCCGCAGAGTGTTTAGAGGAACGGTAAGTTCCTTGGTCTGTATTTCTATTTCTGTAAAATGTTTTTAACGAATAGGTAATTTTGGGCGTAATGTCGTAATTGAATTTTAGGCTGATGTCTGTAAGATTGGTTTCTGTTTCATCAATCGATTCATTTTGATCCCACAGCGGATTTATGGCGACTGAATTTTCTTGTCCAAAATAGTACTTAACCAATTTTCCCTCATCATCGAAAGGCTTGGCTATAGGACTTAAACTGGCAAGGAAAATCCCTCCTGTCTCTCTGTTTTGATTGGCGTTTTGGATGTTGAAAATTCCGTCGAGACTGATTTTGTCAGTAAGCTGGTGACTGTAATTCAACTTAAACTGTAAACGATCAAAACCAGAATTGGGAATGATCCCGTCTTGTGAAAAGTAATTCAAACTGGAATAGATACTTGATTTTTCCGTTCCGGAAGAGTAGCTGATCGTATGGTTAGTCAAAAGTGCATCTCGCAAGGCAAGGTCTTCCCAATTCACAAAATCTTCATTTTCAATCATATTCAATTCATAGTCATTCCAGACAAATTTTACCGGGGGTTTTGCCAATCCGGTTCTGGCCTTCCAGGCATCAGTACGATAATTGTAAAACCCTACTGCATTGTACATGTCAAAATTTTTGGTCAGGGATTGAGTGGTAACATAAGCGGAGTAATTGAAACTGGAATATCCTTCACGGGCTCTTTTGGTCGTGACCAGTACAACACCATTGGAAGCTCGGGCTCCATAAATGGCTGTAGATGCCGCGTCTTTTAGAATTTCAACGCTTTGAATATCGTCTGGGGAAATATCATTCAAATTATCGAAGGGTAAACCATCTACTATGATGAGTGGATTATTACCGCCTGCTACGGATACATTTCCACGTATTATGATACTAGAAGATCCTCCGGGTCGGGGATCACCCAAGTTGACTTGCACTCCGGCAGCGCGACCCCTCAACAACTCAGTGACGTTGGTTGTGGGAACTTGATTGGCTTTATCCACTTCTACGCTAACTACTGATCCAACCACGTTACTTTTTCGTTGTGAACCATATCCTACAACAACGATTTCATCGAGGAATTCTGAGTCCTGTTCTAAAAAAATGGTCAATTGATCTGAGTCAGATATAACGACTTCAAGGGTTTTAAACCCTACATAGCTGAATGTGTAAACATCGCCTGCACTAGCGTCATTAATGGTGAAGTTTCCGTCAAAATCTGTGGTAATTCCTTCAACAGTGCCATTTTTGATAATGTTTACACCAAGCAAGGGTTGATCAGTACCTGTTTGGTAAACTGTACCCTCAACAACTCTTTGTGCCAATAGAGTGGTCGAAAAAATAAAAAATACTAAGAAAAATGTTTTCATGTAAAGTTAAAATCGTGTGTCGTTTGTATAGATCAAATTTGGTTAAAGAACCAAAGTCAATTATTACGCAGACAGGTTTGTTTGGTTTAAAATGTTTTTTTTATTATCTCTTATCTGGAGAATTAATCGAAAAAACGATAATTCAATAAAAAATCGATTCACAATGTAGGGAGTAAACTAAAAAATTAAAAGATATTAAAACTATACAATTATAATTTTAATAAATTCAAAATGTTTGACTTTTTAGAGGAATTAAAATATTATTCAACAAATTGATAATCAGTATTTTATATAAATTTTTTCAAAAATTTTTGAAAAAATTAAAATATTATGTAGAGGTAATGTTGGGGTCTATTTATAGTAAAAAATAACTTTACAAACTCATCAAATAATCAACCAAACTATCTCTTCCTGTCATTTTCATTTTTTTTCTTAATCTGTATCTTTTGATTTCGACACTTTTTACAGAAATATTTAGAAGCGGGGCAATTTCTTTCGAAAGTAAATTTAATCTTAAAAAAGCACACAATCTTAAGTCATTGTGAGTCAAGGTGGGATGGGATTCTTTTACCTTTTTTAGAAAATCCTTATCGGCATTATTAAAAGCCTTTTCAAAAAATTCCCAATCTTCATTGCTTTTAAGGTTCTTATTGATGATTTTGATCAATCGTTCAATTCTAGGATGATCATCCAAAGCTCTTAATTCGTTGATGATCTTATTCAAAAACTCATTCCGCTTTACGGTGCTCATGGTTGCGATTGCAATCTCCCTGTTCTTGTTTTCTATGTCATTCTGTAATTGTTCATTTCTGATCTTCATTAGTTTTCTTTGGCTCGCCAGATCGTTAATTTGAATTTTACGCTGGTTTCTTTTGATTAGCTTTTGGCGTTCGCGTTCATAAAAAGCGTCATAAAGCCTGTTGATGATTAACAGTATAGAAATCACAATCATTATATAGACAACATACATCCAACGGGTGAGATGCCAAGGAGGTTTTACTTTAAAGTTTAACTGACTCACTTCTGAGGTTTGATCTCCAATTCTGGATCGAACTGAAAACAGATAGGATCCACTGGGTAAATTTGAGTATGAAACATCAGCGGATTCAATCCATGGGCTCCAAAGAAGATCATAACCTTCAAGCCGATACTGATACTTGACCTGTTGATGTTTTTGGTAGTTTGTGGCTGTGAAGAAGAATTGTATGTTGTTTCTTTCGAAATCTAACTCAAAATTGTCAAGCAAGGGAATACTGCTAATATTCTGTAGATTATCTTTGACCTTAATGTTATCGATGGCTATTTTGGGTTGTATGTTTTCTACTCTATCCATATCAAGGAGTAAATAACCCATCCCGGAAGCAATTAAGTATTTAGAATCGTCGTATTTATTGACGTGTTCAAAACCCAAAACATTTTTACGAATATTGTTTTCGAAAAAAATGGATTCAAACTTCAGTTGTTCTGAAAACACATCTCTTCTCAGGAAATGAACTCTGTTTTTTGAAAACATCCATAGCCGACCATTATCGTCGTCGATCATTTTACCGGTAACATATTCCTCAGGCTTAATCTCTGCCGACAATAATGGGTCCCTAACAAACTTGAGTTGATCTTTATCATATCTGAATAAGCCCTCGGGATTGAAATAAAATATTTCGTTGTCAAACTTGACCAAACTGGCATTGATTCCTTTGTCCACCGATGTATCAATATCTGTATGGGTTACCCGATCAAAATCAGGGGTAATCGTAAGCCTAAAAACACCCTTGTACTCGTGCCCCACCAATAGGGTAGTATCATTAACCATTTCAAAAAATCGGGAAGAAATATTAAAGCCTTGTAGTTTGTTTTTATGAACCCATTGGTCGTTTTGTTTTTGAAGAACATGAATACCGTTGTAATTGCCTTGAAGTAATAAATCTTTGGATTTGGGATGTCTTTTGAAAGCCCAAGCACCGGGAATATTTGTGATTTTGGTTGCTTTGGGGCCAACTACATGAAAAGTCCCCAAATCGTGACCGCAAAATAAATCATCATCGATATAGGATAAATTCCATACTTGCCCTTCGGTGCCGGGAATCATCCTGAAATCATTTCTTCTGTTGATTTCTCTGTAATACAGTCCGTGATTTGTACCCAGATAAAAGTAATTTCCTTTTTTGGCAGAAGCATATACCGCCCCGATTTTTCCAATATCATCATTGTACTCCAAAAAAGGTGAATTTAAATTAACACAGTCAACACCATTGTCCAAACCTAACCATAGGTTTTGATTTTGATCTTCAAATAATGATAAAATGGTATTGTTAAAAATCCCATTGGCTCTGTTGAGTTTCATGATGACTTTTCCTTCGGCATCGATCCAAATGAGACCGTGGGCAATAGAGCCCAAAGCAAAACTACCATCAGAGAGTCTCAATGAGCTGTAGAGCTTATTCTCTTTAAAGCTATTATCCCCTTCGATCTCCCATTTTTTTAAACGCTTATTTTCCAGGAAAAAGAAACCGGATTTGTCGGTCAGTATCAAAAGTTTTCCTTCTGCTTTGTACAAGCCTACAATAATATTTTCTTTAAGAATCTTATCGTCGTTGACCAAAAATACTTTACCGCTTTTTACCTCAAACAGGCCCTTACCAGATTCCTGAATATAAACTTGATCACCCACCTTATAGGACTTTAGTAAGGTATTGGTGGTCGGAACAAATTGGAATCTTCTATTCCCTATGTCGACTATGATCAATCGATGAAGCGATTGAAAAATGATTTTTTCACTATATTTAATAATGTTCCAAAATTGCTCATCTTCCAAAATATCGATATCTAATTCCTTGGCGAGAGAGGTATAATGTAATTCCCCATTGGGAGATCGTTCCCAAAATCCAAAATCCATATAACTCCCAACACAAATTTTTTCATCGATCACCTTGACAGATCTGATGATGGACTGATTTGGGCTTGTGTTCAATTTCCAATCTGTACCTCTAAACTGAAGTAGGCCTTTATTGTTTGCAATGTATAAAGTGCCTTTATGATCCTGTGAAATCATCCAGTTTTGATTCCCAGCGAAAGAAATTTTAGATTTGTATTGCTGAATCGGTGGAATCTCCTGAGCAGTGATGCCTACAAAACAAAAAAACAATAAGACCCAAGCGGTATTTTTCATTTGGTAATATTAATTCCAGAATTCAAAATCATGTATATAATAAGCAAAAAAAATTAAAGTTGAAACTCTGGTCTTATACCCCCCAAATAACGGGTTATTTCACATACGGTATGCAAAATTATTGAAATTAACTTTAATAATAATTTCTGCATCAGAATTGATTATCTTAATGAATAAATATTTGAAATGAAAAAAATCATACCCATTCTATTTTTAATTTTTTGTGCCATTATGAATGGTCAAGAAATCATCCCCTTGGAATACGACAATACCGGACTAGATTATAAAGAACCGGAGATAAAAACAATAGGTTATTCTGGTCGTGGATACAATTTTAAAAACATCTCCATCCCTACCCTTCAAGTATTTTTACCCGAGGGTAAATCCCAACCCTCAACAGCCATGGTGGTTTGTCCGGGCGGAGGCATGAGGAGCAATGCTTTTTTTCATGAAGGATTGGATGTCGCAAAAGCTTTGAATGAAAAAGGAATCGCTGCTTTTGTTTTAAAATACAGATTGGTTCCCGCTCATTTGATTGGAGAGAATGAAGGTTTGAACGAACCTTACCTTAAAGAAAAAAAGCAGTTGACCTATGGACATCTGGATGCACTGAATGCCATTGCTCACGTTAGGGAAAATGCGGCAAAATACAGTATTGATCCCAAAAAAATCGGGATTATGGGATTCTCTGCCGGCGGTGCAGTTACACTAGAGGCAACCTATAAATCCAATCCAAAAAACAGACCCAATTTTTTGGCACCCATCTACCCTTGGATGGTGATCTTAGAAGACCAAGAGCCTCCTGCCTACGGGCCTCCGCTATTTGTAGTTTGTACTACTGCCGATCAATTAAATCTGGCCATACCCAGTGCAAAACTTTATATTGATTGGGCAGAAAAAGGATTTGTGAGCGAACTGCACAATTATCATCACGGAGATCACGGTTTTGGAATGATAAAGACAGGCCATCCGGTAGACAATTGGTTTAACAATATGATAGATTGGATCAAGGCCATCGGAATGATGAACTAATTACTTTTTCTTTACTTTCCCACCCCCGCTTATTGCAGTCAGATCGTAATTGATCTTAAATACGATAAATCTGGGCTGAATGACATAGGAATTGGTCGTAAATGAAAATTGATTAAAACTGTCTCTGTTGATCCGAGTATCGTTGAGCAGGTTGGTAGCCTTGATGCCAAACTCCCACTTGGATCCTTGTTGATTGTAGGACAACTCCGCTTCTAAAAAACGATATTCGTTGAGGGTCTGTTCCTGATCGCGGTAATAATTGTAGGTGTATTTAGCATTAAAAACAAAACCCTTTAAAAAGTAGGCATCCAGGCGCACATAGGGAGCGTCGGTAAAAAACTTATTTTGGACAGTTCCTGTTTTATAATCCCTAATGCTGTAGGTGTAGCCAATTTCTATATTGGGTTTGTCTCTAAAGTTGGTTGCGATATTGGCCCTGTAGCGTTGGGTAAAATTACTGGACGCGGTGGGGGTGTCGTTGATCACATTGTTAAAGTCGCTGAAGTTAAAATTGACATTCAACCCTCCTTTAAAATTTTTGGATCTTTTGTCAATTCTACCTGAAGCATTGTAAATGGCTCGGGGGAAGTTGGAGTTGGTTGCTGACCGCACACTGTTGATGCCCTCAACCCTGGTTGTGTTCTGAATGGCATTGTCTCTGATGGAATAACTCAGGTTGGCAAATATATTGGTGAAATTAAAGATATTGATGCTCTGATAATTGAGATTGGCCACATTGAAAAAAGCGGCTTCCAAATTGGAATTTCCCTGAAAAAAAGAGTTGTAGTTTCTAAAAATATAGCCCTCGGCCAAATTGTTGATGTCGGTGAATTGTCGAGTGGAACGATAAACAAATCTCAAAGTTTCAGAATCTTTAAGTTTGAGCAAAATACGAATATCGGGTCGAAAAAAGGTAAAGGAGTTGTCGGTCAAACCACTGAATTGGCGTGTTTCAGTCTTGTAGGAATGGAGCGTAATCCCCGGATCGAAAGTGAAAATTCCTGTAATAAAACGATAATGCAGGGCTGCATAGACATCCTGAAAATGAAAAGAAACATCATTACTCAAATAATTTTCCGAAAAATTTTGTTGGGTATTGTTGTCTAAAATTTGAAAAATAGAGGAATTAAAATCTTGTTTGACGTCTGTAAAACCGAATGTTAGATTGAGATTGGCTTTTGGGGAAAGAATATAAAAATAGTCCCATTTGCCCTCTATCTTATCGGTTTTGGTTTCCCGATCTTGATTGATGTTAAAACGTTCTTGATCTGTATTCAGGTTTAAGATTCCACCAAAGGGCTGAAATTGTTTGATGGCTCTGTAAAAAGGATCTTCTTTTTGAGTCAAATGCTGTAATTCCATCGAAAAAATATGGTCCTGATTATGGGTATAGTACAACCTTAATTCTTGATTTAAGGAATAGGGTGTTTGTTGACGGTACTGTCCAATTTGTTCGGGAACCCGTTGGCCTTGTCTGCCGGAAATGGTGGTCAGATCCGAGATTTCGTTCTGATTGGAGGTCTTGTAAAGAAGATTGTACTCCGTTTGTAGGTTTTCGCTGGGATTGTATTCTGTAGTGAATTTATAGAGTTGCTGTTCGTTTTCTTGCGTGGTATACTCCGAAGTTTCTTCTAAAGCATTGGAGACGGTATATCGTCGTTTACTTTTTTCCTCCAATATGTTCTCAGCTCGAGAATAAATGGCAAAACCACTAAATTCGAGAGCTTCTGAAGGGGCATAGCTAAAATTGTAGGCACCGAACTGGGATTCAATGGATTTGGCCCTATTGTTCTGTAAATTGGTAATCCCGGCATCGTCAGAGCTGATGTCTATAGAAGTACCCGTCCTGGCATTGAGATTATTGAAACCTCCTCCAAAACGATAAAAATCCCTTCGCGAAAGCGGTGGCTCCCCAACGTTATTGGTATTGCCTAAAAAGTTTACACTGAGGTCTTTTGAGTAGTAAAAGATTTTGGGGACAGCAATAAATCGATCATCATTTCCAAGACCACCCATCAACTCTCCAAACCAAAATTTATCCTTTCCACTTTTTAAACTGATGTTGATGGCAATATTATCTTCATTGTTGGTCACACTTCTCAACTGATTGACTTCAGAAAAGTTTCTCAATACTTCAACCTTACCCACCGCATTGGC
>JBESZM010000029.1:0-11858 GCA_041254175.1 Flavobacteriaceae bacterium
AAATACATTATACTGTTATAGTTTAACGGTTTTTGATTTATAACTATCAATTACATATCGGCACAATTCATTTATTTCTTATTCTTAATTCCCTCGTAAAAAAGAATAATTTAATCCACTAATAGTATTAGTTGTGCTGCATCTTTGAATAAGAGGGGGAGCGAGCGTAACCGCTACACCACACTAACATTACAAACAAATAAAGCCCTTTGCTTCGGTGAGGGGCTTTTTCTTTTGTTCCCAAAATTGTTCCCAATTTGTAACCTTCTTCAACCAAAACACCCCAAAAAATGCTTTGATTTTATTACTCTTTTAGAGCATTCTAATACAATTAAGTCCAGAAATTAAAGAAGAGGAAGAAAATGCCTTAATATATACTATTTCCTAAACCTAAAGGCTATGAAAATTAATAACGGATGTGCCGAATTTCTAAGAACGTACGATTGGAACTACTTTATTACTTGTAGAACTCACCACAAAGTACACCTTATGACTGCACGCAACTGGATTAACAAACTTATTTCCTCTACATAGAAGGTAGAAAATGTTTTCTTTGTGAGTGAGAGTGATAAAGGTGATCACAATAATAAGCATGTACACATGCTAATTGATACAAATACAGATATGACTTACAAAGAGATTAGATTTGGACTAGGAAATGTATCTGTTGGAGATTACCAACCTATCTATGATAAAGATGAGGTTTGCAAGTATGTTGTAAAGCATTTCGGTAAGGATGTAGACTACGACATAGTATTCAAAGAGAAAAGCTAATAACTTTCTCTAGTAGAAGGTTTATTGATGTAGTGGTGGGTTTTGTAGAATGGTTTTTTCTTAGAGTCAATTGAGTGTATATTTATATATAACCCAAATTCAAAAAATGTCAAAAATGACAAAAAATGACCAAAATTTATATTTTTTTATTTTTCTACTATTGGTGGTATTTTCTTAATTAAACAACAAAGAATTAGGCTATAATTAAAACAATCTTTTCAGGAAAAGTAACGATTATTTAAAACCCTTCTGAGAACTGGGAGCTTAGTATATCATTAAGTTGCTCCATTTGGTCAAAATAAAAAGGATTATTAAAATTAAAATTTTTCCTTTTATCTTCATTTGCATAAATCAAAACATCAAAACCTCCTGCAATAGCTGCTTGAACCCCATATACACTGTCTTCAACAACAATACAATCTTCTGGAAAAAAACCCATCTGTTTTGCAGCATGTATGTATATGCCTGGATCGGGTTTCCATTTACCTATATCATAACAGCTGAAAATTCGATCAATAGGAAAAAATTGTATCAAATCCACCTTGGTCAGGTTTAAATTTATTTTTTCTCTCGGACCACTTGAGGCAACGCAGTAGGGGACAGTAATATTTTTTAAAACATCATGAATCCCATTGATGGGTTGAAGCTCGGCTTGAAAAGCGGAATACGTTTTAGCTCTGTACTGTTTTTCAAAATCATCAGGAATGTCAGTTTTGGCTTGTTCACTTAAAGATTTAACAATACTGTTAAAAGATTTTCCAGTAAACTCATTAAAGGCCTTTTCAAAACTAATGTTAAAACCGATTGATTTTGCCATTTCCACCCATACAGATGCAGCTATGGACTCACTGTCTACCAAGACCCCATCACAGTCAAAAATGACACATTTATATTTCATTAATTCTGCCCCAACATTATGTAGATTAGAATGGTGACAAAACAAAGGATAATGGACATGTGTTTGGTGTATTTCCATTCGCTTAGGTCAACAATTTTTAAATTCTCAATCTTAAATTCCTCACTGACTGGATAAAAATAAGACATCAAAAACATCACAAAAATATTGATTAAAAACTCTATTCCCCAGATGTGAATAAAATGAATATCCGTCTTTAGAATAAACGTGGTAGTTATGTAAAAAGCCAGTCCGACAATTAAAGCGGCTTTGGCCCCCGTTGCAGAAACTCGCTTTAAAAAGAATCCTGCTAAAATAATAGAAGCAATGGGGATAAAGAAAATTCCATTCAATTGCTGTAGCAGTTGATATAAGCCATCCGGGGCGTTGGCCACCATTGGAGCAACAAGAATGGCAAATACCGCCAAAACAGTTGAGACCAACTTTCCTACCCTAACCAATTTTTGGTCTGAGCTATTAACCCCAATATGCCGTTTGTAAATATCAATACTAAAAATAGTAGCAGCACTGTTTAAAACACTGTTAAAAGTACTCAAAACAGCTCCCATTACTACTGCAGCAAATAAACCGACCAAACCAGCAGGTAAAACTTTTTTTATCAACTCAGGATAGATCATATCTTGATTATCGTACAAACTGTCACCGTAATAATAAAATCCGATAACGCCAGGTAAAATAATAATGATGGGAACCAATATTTTCAAAACCCCAGTAAACAAAAGACCTTTTTGTGCTTCAACAAGGTTTTTGGCTCCAAGGGCTCTTTGTATAATGGTCTGATTCATACTCCAAAAATATAATTGATTGACCATCAAACCTGTAAATAAAACTTCAAAAGGCATCACTGAGTCTTTGGCTCCAATGACATTAAATTTTTCAGGACTATTTTCAAAAACTTTTACCAGCCCTGTTAGGGGATTTCCATCACCGATGCTTATCAAAGCGATGAGTGGTATTGCCAATCCTCCAATCAGCAGACCATATCCATTGATGGTGTCTGATATCGCGACAGCCTTCAGGCCACCAAAAATTGCATAAATCGACCCGATGATACCAATCCCAACCACTGTAAGCCAAATACCTTCACTTCTACTGATCCCGAGAACTTCGGAGATATTGAATATGCTCTCTAAGTTTATGGCACCGGTATAAAGTACGATAGGCAAAAGGGTCACCACAAAAGAAATCATTAGAAAAAAAGCAACCATGGTTCTGGTGGCATTGTCAAATCTTTTTTCTAGAAATTGAGGGATCGTAGTAAGCCCCATCTTTAAATACATAGGGACAAAAAAGATGGCTGCTGCAACCAATGCTAAAGCAGAAGTTACCTCCCACCCTATAATGACAAAACCATTTTTATAGGAAGAGCCATTCATTCCGATCAAATGCTCTGTCGAAATATTGGTCAACAACATAGAACCGGCAATCACAACTCCAGTCAGGCTTCTTCCCCCCAAAAAATAACCGTCTTGTGAATCGAGTTTCTCTTTTCTGAGTTTCGACCATGAATAAATTGCAACAAAAGCAATAAAGGCTATAAATGTTAAAAGGGTTAACATATCTGACTTTTTATAAGTTTAGTGATGAAATCTTTGTTTCTTTTTGTTTTTCAAATTTTCCTTACTGGCTTGATCTACAGTTTTCATATCTGAAACTTCAGCTACAGGCACCTCCCACCAGCCGTAACCCTCAACCCCCTGATAACGGTCACAAGTGGTGTAAATCACCGTTGTTTTATCAATCGTTTTAGCTTCTTTAAGGGCATTGGTTAGGCTTTTGTGATCAGAACACTCAATCACGTGAGCCCCAAGGCTTCTGGCATTGTCGGCCAAATTAATTGGTAAAGTGGAATCACTTATTGTTTCATCACCATCAATTCTTTGGGTGCTTTGGTTTCTGAACAGATATCGGGTACCAAAACCTTCACTTCCCAAACTTCTCGACAGCGAGCCAATACTTTTATATCCATCGTTATCAATTAAAACAATGGTAAGCTTGTAATCTTCTTGGATGGAAGTTACAATTTCTTGAGAAAGCATTAAATAGCTTCCATCGCCAACCATTACATAAATCTCACGACTGGGGTCAGCCATTTTGGCGCCTAATCCTCCTGCAATTTCATAGCCCATACAAGAGAATCCATATTCTAAATGAAAACTTTTATTGCTTTTTGTTCTCCAAAGTTTATGGAGATCACCTGGTAAACTTCCCGCTGCGCACAACACCACATCATTGTCATTTGCAAAATTATTTACGGCACCAATAATTTCTCCTTGGCTCATTAGGTTGTTGTGACGGTAATTATAAATTTCTGAAACCTTTTCCTCCCATGATTGGTTGTAATCAGCAACGCGTTTCTGATACTCCTCAGACACTTGATAGTTTTCCAAGTTTTCCATTAACTCTTCTAATACAACTTTAGCATCACCTTGTAACATCAAACCCCCGTGCTTTGCAGCATCAAATTCGGTGATATTGATGTTTACAAATTTCACATTAGGATTCTGAAATGCTGTTTTGGAGGCGGTAGTAAAATCACTGTATCTGGTTCCTAAACCTATTATTAGATCCGCTTCTTCTGAAATATGATTTGCTCCGGGTGTGCCAGTTGCGCCAACTGCTCCCAATTGGTGTGGATCATCAAAGCGTAAAGCTCCCTTTCCTGCAAAGGTTTCCGCGAGAGGGATATG
Source organism: Flavobacteriaceae bacterium (assembly GCA_041254175.1). Taxonomy (GTDB): domain Bacteria; phylum Bacteroidota; class Bacteroidia; order Flavobacteriales; family Flavobacteriaceae; genus UBA8316. Next base: position 4,381 of record JBESZM010000029.1, read on the forward strand.
AGTTTTGTGAACAAATTTTTTGAGTGTATCTAAACCGCTACTGTAGTGAACTCCACCACCTGCTATGATAAGTGGTTTCTTGCTTTCCTTGATCATTTCAACCGCATGTTTTAGTTGATTCAGATCGGCTCTGGGTCTAGCAATATTCCAGGTTTTCTTTTCAAAAAAATCAAGGGGATAATCATAAGCTTCTGCCTGAACATCTTGAGGTATGGCAAGGGTTACTGCTCCAGTCTCAGCTGGGGAAGTGAGCACCCTCATCACTTCGGGAAGTGCAAATAAAATTTGTTCTGGCCTATTGATCCTATCCCAGTATTTTGAAATGGGTTTAAAGCAATCATTTACAGAAATGTCTTGTGAACTTGCTGATTCTAGTTGTTGTAGAACAGGGGCAACATTTCTTTTTGCAAAAATATCTCCAGGAATCAACAAAACCGGTAGTCTATTGATTGTAGCTCCGGCAGCGGCAGTAATCATATTGGTGGCTCCAGGGCCAATAGATGTTGTACAAATAAAAGTACTCAATCTGTTTTTCATCTTGGCATAGGCTGCAGCAGTATGAACCATGGATTGTTCATTTCGACACTGATAATATTTCAAATCGTTTTGCTGCTGTATGGCTTGACCCATACCGGCAACATTGCCGTGTCCTAAGATTCCAAAACAACCCGCAAAAAATTTATTTTCTATGCCATCACGTTCCACGAATTGTTGGTTCAGGTATTTAATCACAGCCTGGGCTACTGTTAATCTGATTGATTTCATAATTGATGTATTTTATTGATCGATCATTTTAAATACTTACTTAATTGATAATCATAGTGTTTTCTTGGTTTTGGTCAATTTCAGAAACTTTAACGGGTCTGTTTTCTTTAATTGATTTAATGGCTGCCAGGGCTATTTTCAACGATTGCAGTCCATCGTTTCCATTCACAGATGAATCCGTTCCATTGGCTAATGATCCTACAAAATCTTCAATTTCTGATTTATAAGCATCCGCATATCTTTCGAGAAAAAAGTGAAGCGGAAGTGCCCCATGACTGCCTTCACCATTATAAAGCTGATGTCTGTCATGTAGGTTATTATCTGCCTTAACCATCCCCTTGGAACCAAAGACTTCTACCCTTTGGTCATAACCATAAGCAGCCTCCCTACTGTTGTCAATAATGGCCATTGTCCCATCTTCATAGGTCAGTGTTATTACTGCGGAGTCTATGTCTCCTACGCGGCTCAATTCTGGATTGATTAAGGCTGTCCCCTTGGCATAAACCTCATCCACTTCTTTATTAACGAGAAATCTTGCCATATCAAAATCATGAATGGTCATGTCTAAAAACAATCCTCCTGACTTAACAACATAACTGATTGGCGGTGCTTGTGGATCACGACTGGTAATTTTTATCAAATGATGTTTTCCTATAGCGCCTTGATCAACCAAGTTTTTTACTTTTAAAAACTCCTTGTCAAACCGACGATTAAAACCAAGCATAAGCTTTGTCCCTTTTGTCTCAACAAGATTCAAAACCTCTAAGACACGTCCTAAATTTAAATCTAAAGGTTTTTCGCAAAAAATTGCTATTCCCATATTTGCCGCCATTTCTACATAATCTGCATGAGTGTCTGTAGGTGAACAGATAACAACAGCATCAATAGTTGACTCTTTTATCATCTGTTCATAGGAACTGAAGATATTATCAATCCCCTTATGCTCGGCAAACTCCCGACCATCAGAATGGGTATCGGTGGCTGCAACTACCTCAACTTGGTTCATTTGTTGGAGATTTTCTAGGTGTATTTTACCTATTCTTCCAAGACCTGCTATAGCAAACTTAACTTTTTTCATTGTCTATAATCCTAAAGTTTTAATATACTCTCGATTTGATTCTGCACAAATTTTTGGGTTTCCCATACCTGGTAAAATATCCTGTTCTACCACTATCCATTCGTCATACCCCAGTTCATTCAATTGATTGACAATGGATTGAAAGTCGACATTCCCTTTTCCAAGTTCACAGAAGACTCCTTTTTTAATCGCATCAAAATAGTCTCCATTTACTTCCTGAGAAGTCTTGGCTGCGTTGGGGTTAAAATCTTTAAAGTGAACATGCCATAATCGGTCAGCATATTTTTTAAGCGCTGTTTCAGGATTACCTCCACCAAAAGCATAATGTCCTGTGTCCAAACAAAGGCCTATAAGTTCGGGATCGGTGAGTTCCATCAATCGATCAATTTCTTTTGGAGTTTCTATAAATCCGCCACAATGGTGATGAAAAACTGTCTTTATACCAAAGGTTTGATCGACCGCTTTTGCAATTTGGTTGACCCCATCTGCAAAATTCCTCCATTGCTGTTCATCCAATTCCATTTCTGATGAAATTCTCCCGGCATTTTGGGTCCTTTGAGGGTCTTTTCCGTTGTCATCGGCCAAGACAACCAAAGCGTTTTTAAAACCTGCTTCATACATTAACTTAGCGACTTTGAGTGCCTCTGAAACACCACTTTGATGTTGTTCTTTATCTTTGAGATCAACGGGAACAAAAGCCCCCAAGAGTTCAAGATCTCTTTTTTTTATTTCCTTACGTAAATCCTCAGGTGAAGTGGGCATGAACCCCCAATCCCCTAGCTCTGTTCCTATGTATCCTGTAGATTTGATTTCATCTAGAACTTGTTCAAATCCTATTTCTTCAGATTGTTCTTCCAAGTCAAATTCTAGTGCTCCCCAGGAGCATGGTGCATTTGCTATTTTGATCATTTTTACAGCATTAAAACTTTCGTGACCAGATATTGGGCCATCGTTCAATTACTACTTTGGTTTGGGTAAAAAATTCAATGGCATGTTTTCCCTGACCATGAAGATCCCCAAAAAAACTGTCTTTCCACCCACTGAAAGGAAATTGTGCCATTGGAGCAGCAACTCCAATGTTAATTCCAATATTCCCCGCATCAGCTTCATTTCTAAATTTCCTCGCACTGGCACCATTAGAGGTAAATAAGCAAGCCATGTTTCCATAAGTGCCTGAATTTACAAAGGCAATTGCCTCCTCAATTGTTTTCATCGATATAAGACTCATTACAGGACCAAAGATTTCGGTTTGAATTAATTTTTTATTCAAATTAACATTTTCCAGAATCGTAGGCGCGATAAAATTCCCTTGTTCATAACCCGAAACTTCTGTTTTTCGACCATCCAATAATACATTTGCCCCTTCAGAGATTCCAAGTTCGATAAGATCCGTTATTCTATTCTTACTTTCGGGAGTAATGACTGGCCCCATACTCACTCCTTGATCCCAACCATAACCAACAGTTCTGGTTTTAACGGTTTCATATAAAGCATCTTTTAGATTTCTGTTTTCGTCATCTACTGTAACTATGGTCGAGGCCGCTAGGCATCTTTGCCCTGCACAACCATATACCGAGTCTGCAATGATTTTAGTGGACATTTCAATGTCTGCATCGGGAAGAACAATAACTGGGTTTTTAGCTCCGCCTTGGGCTTGTACTCTTTTCCCATTGGCCGTTCCCTTGGAATAAATATATCTGGCTACTGGAGTACTCCCAACAAAACTAATGGCCTTAATGGTGGGATGCTCTAAAATTGCATCAACCGTTTCTTTACCTCCATGAACCATACTGACCAATCCTTTGGGAAGATCCAATTGATCTAATAAAGAAAATATCTTCATCATTGTTAGTGGAACCTTCTCAGAGGGTTTTACGATAAAAGCATTTCCAGTTGCAATGGCATAAGGCAAAAACCAAAAAACGATCATGCTTGGGAAGTTGAAAGGGGTAATACAAGCCGTAACTCCCAAAGGTTGCCTGATCATCATTTCGTCTATACCAGTTGCGATATCTTCAATCACGTCACCCGCCATCAACATAGGAGTTCCACAGGCTACTTCAATATTTTCAATGGCTCTTTGAATTTCTCCAAATGATTCATCTCTAGTTTTCCCCGACTCATCTGTAATGGTCTTTGCAATGTCTTCTCTGTTGGCTTCAAAAAGGGACTTTAACTGATACAAGGCCTGTACCCTTTTCATCACTGGAACTTTACTCCACTCCTTTTGTGCAGTGAAAGCCGTTTCACATGAAGTGGCTACATCAAGAGCAGTCGAGCTTCCGTAAGGTACTTTTGCTATAACGGCCTGACTCGCTGGATTGACAACTTCAATGGTCTCTGTCGAACTACTTTTTACCCATTCGCCATTTATATAATTTTTTAATACTTCCATTAATTGTTTATTTAAAAATATTTTTTTGAGGAGTAATACTCAAAACTAAACTCTTGGTTACATTCAATATATTAAAAGCTCTACAAACCCTTAATTTTAAACTGTTTTTATTGTGATTCATGATAATAAAATTAAAAACCACCTCTATTATTGATAAATGAGATTGATTCCTCTAGGTAGGGCATAAAATTTGCACAACCTTTTTTGGTCACAACTTGTGCCCCGCTGGCATTCCCCATTCTACAAGATTTATACAAATCCCATCCTTGAAGAATTCCATATAAAAATCCACTGGCAAAGGCATCTCCTGCTCCTAAAACGTTCAATATTTCTACGGGAAAGCCGGGAACATCCTTCTTCGAACCGTCGGGGTAATGAATACTGGCTCCCGACGAGCCTCTTTTTACGATGAGTGTCTCAATGCCCAGGGCTAGTAGTTGTTTGATGGAGGAATCTATATCCCCCTTAATTTCGGGGGCAGATATTTGCTGATCCTTAATGGTCACCTGCGATGCGCTACTCATGGTAGCAGCCAAAATCTCTTCCTCTGTTCCAATGGCTATTTTTACTTTAGGGAGTAAAGCCCTTATGGTCAAACCAAATGCGCGATAGTCGTGCCATTGATCGGCTCTAAAGTCAAGGTCTAAAACCACATCGATATCATTTTTGGCGGCCACTTCTGCGGCAAAGAATGTTGCACTTCTCGTGGGTTCAATGTTGAGTGCCGTTCCATTTAAAAGCACAATTTTATAATCATCAATTTTAGCCTTTATGACATCATCAATGGTGATTTGACTGTCTGCCGCATTGTCTCTGTAATAGACCAAGGGGAATTTATCCGGGGGCTCAATGCCCAAGACCACAGCACTACTTCTTGTCCCTTTGATGGTGGGAATACAATGTGTATTAACCCCTTCATTTTTTAGAAAATCCAAAATGAATGCTCCTACTTTGTCATCTCCAACACCAGTCAGTAGGCTTGCATTTACACCCAATCTGGCACAGCCCACAGCAATGTTTAGCGGTGATCCGCCCACAAAGGCATCAAAACCCTTTATATCATTAAAAGGAGCTCCAATATCCTGAGAATATAAATCTATTGAAGATCTTCCTATGGTCAGAACATCGTGTTTTTTTTCAGTCATAATTATTCATTTCAGCAGTTACCAAGGGTAGTCTTTCGTCTTGAGAGGTCCAGGAGTCGTATATCCATTCATGGTCAGGATCTGTTGTGTTGGCCAAACATTGGTCTGTTCCTGCCAAAAAATTCAGATAATAACAATGAAAACCATGGGCTGCAACTACGGGGTGAAATCCTTTGGGGATCAGGACAACGTCATTGTCTTTTGCCCTTACGATTTCGTCCAAGGATCTGTCTTTTGTATAAACCTGTTGGATGGCGTATGCTTCAGCTTTTTGAAATTTGTAGAAATAGGTTTCCTCCTGTATGGGTTCCAACACATTACCCTGGTTGTCCAATATTCGCTCATCGTGCTTATGGGCAGGAAACGAACTCCAATTCCCGGATGGGGTATATACTTCTCTGGAAACAATTTTACTGCAACCAAAACCGGGAGGAACCAGATCATTGAATTGTCTGGTGGCATTGTCTCCGCCAAAAATTACAACTTGTGTTTCTTCGGGGGTTACAAATTTTGCGGGAAAATGCTCCTCTGATTTACACCAACCGTAGGCAATATCCAAAACTTCACTGGTTGCCGTGAGTTCAAATGTGGAGTTTGGAGGTAGATAAAGTGTATGAGCAACACCACTAAACACGTCCTTTCTCCCATTTTTTGTTTCCCATTCCCCTCGATTGCTAATGACCTTAAAATTCCCGCTGAGGAGAACGATTACCATCTCGTTATCTTCAGTACTATGCTTCCAAACGGTATCAGATTTCATCTGACGTGCTTCGAAACTAAGGTATTCCCATTTCGCTGACTCAGGAGTAACCCTTTGATAGATCTCAGAGGAAATATCAGGTTTTTGTAGTAAAGGTGATTTGGAATTCATTGGTGATGTTTTTAATTGAATTGATTGGCTTTTCCTGTGGCTTTCAGTAGATCAAATTTTTCGAGCATAAACTTTTCATAAGCTTCGATGTATTGTTTTCCCGGGATGATTGGATCAAATTGATCGGGATTATTTTTAAAAAACTCCCGATGCACTCTTGCCCATAATATCCTTGTATCAGTGGCAATATTTATTTTGCAGATACCGTAGGAGATGGATTTTATGATCTCTTCAGGGGCAACACCAGAGGCTGTTTTGTCTAGCTTACCTCCGCTGTTGTTAATTTTATTTACTTCATCAAGGTTCACAACCGAACCTCCGTGTAAAACCAGTGGAAACTCGGGAAGCAGATTTTGGATTTTTTGGAGTATATCAAATTGTATTCCTTGACCCCCGGAAAATTTATAGGCTCCATGACTGGTTCCAACTGCTACGGCAAGACTGTTGCATTGGGTTTCATTTACAAACTGTAAGGCCTCATCGGGATGGGTGTATTTGGCCATTTTTTCGTCAACAGAAATATCATCCTCTACACCACTGAGCACCCCCAATTCGGCTTCTACAAAAACATGCTTTGCTTTTGCCTTTTCAACAACGGCTTTGGTTCTTTTTACATTTTGATGAAAATCATCATGAGAAGCATCAATCATAACAGAATCGTATGATCCAGATTCGATGGCATCAAACACGTGGGATTCTATACCGTGATCTAGATGGACGGCATATTTAGCCTTGGGATAAATTTTTGCGGCTGCTCCAATCATCCCAATAAGCATCTTGGGATGGGCATAATTTCTGGATACCGGAGTGATTTGAACAATAAAAGGGGCATTGGCTTTTTCCCCTGCACGAAAAAGACCATGAATCTGTTCCATAGTAAAAACGTTGACCGCCGCAATGGCATATCGGGAATAACATCTTTGGAACAAAACACTTGGCGGAAGTACCATTTAAAGTGGGTAGTAGTTAAGATTATAGTACATGTAAAAATAATAATTTAATCTACTCAGAATGGATTACATTCCACAATTGAATGCAATCGTTTGCATTTAATTATCTTTCGTTTTGAAAATCTTTTTTGAACTCAATTTTACGGGAAGTTCCTCTGATGACCAATTCGGTTTTAAAAACTTCATTTCTGAATTCAGCACTTTCTTCCTTGATTTCTTGAAGTAAAATTCTGGCAGATAACATCCCCATACTGTAAACAGGCTGCCAAACCGA
>JBESZM010000030.1:0-13666 GCA_041254175.1 Flavobacteriaceae bacterium
CGGGGGGGTTTGGCACCTCGATGTCGGCTCGTCACATCCTGGGGCTGGAGAAGGTCCCAAGGGTTGGGCTGTTCGCCCATTAAAGTGGCACGCGAGCTGGGTTCAGAACGTCGTGAGACAGTTCGGTCTCTATCTGTAGTGGGCGTTAGAAATTTGCGTGAATCTGTCTTTAGTACGAGAGGACCGAGATGGACTGACCTCTGGTGTATCGGTTGTTCCGCCAGGAGCACTGCCGAGTAGCTACGTCGGGAAGGGATAAGCACTGAAAGCATATAAGTGCGAAACCCATCACAAGATGAGATTTCTTTTAAGGGTCGTAGGAGACGACTACGTTGATAGGTCATAGGTGTAGAGGCAGTAATGTCTTAGCCGAGTGATACTAATTACCCGTAAGCCTATCGTAGGGCTTTTTCTTTCAAATTGCTTTTAATTAAATTCTTTTATTTTTATTTGTTTTCTCAATACGTCACAATATTATGTAGTGCAAAAACGCTACGACAATTAAGGTGGTTATAGCGATGGGGCTCACCTCTTCCCATTCCGAACAGAGAAGTTAAGCCCATCAGCGCAGATGGTACTGCCACACGGTGGGAGAGTATGTCACTGCCTTCTTCGAGACCTCAACAGTATAATGTTGGGGTCTTTTTTTTGGAATTAACTCAGTCCATTTCCTTGTATAAAAAAAAACAGCCCCGGGGCTGGGGCTGTCAAATAATTATAAATAATTATTTATGAAAAAAGTAATAGGTTAAGTAAACAGGATTTCTCGATTGGACAATGGTTTATCTGATTGAAAAAAAAGGGGCCTAACACTGCGTGGAGCAATAAAAAATTTGTTTAAAAAAAAGAAATACAAATTTACAGTGTACCAAAAACTAAAACCAAGTAAAGACCCCTTTAAAAAAACACTTTTTAAAAGCCAATTCAGCTTTATTACGCGACCAAAAACCAAGTTGAGATAATGGCTTTGATTGACATTCCTGAAGGAACTGGTAATCGGATTTTTAAAAACTGGTCGCATTTCATTAACTATATCTGAGTACAAATTTGACAAATTATTTTATAACTTTCAATAGTAAAGTAAATGTCGGTGGGGATAAATTAATAAGTGGTATAATTAATGTAATAAGTGGTAAAATAGTACCTGCAAATTCACCTAAATAATGAAGGCCAATAGGATTGCCATTAGTATCACACTAAGTTTTCTTAGATTAAAACGATGGTTTTCAGAGCTTTCAAACAGTATTGTTGTAGAAATATGTAAAATCATACCCATCACCCATGCGGTAATCTCAATTTGATGTTTGATCAGAAGAGGGGTGTGATTCATCAATAGATTTCCCATTGGTGTCATCGTGGAAAAAAGGATCAGTGCAGACCACTTGATTTTGACAGGAATATTTGTTTCTTCCATCATTAAACACAAAATCATTCCAATGGGTATTTTATGGACAATGATTCCGTATGTCAATTCCATTTGATTTGACAAAGGCATTCCTTCCACCAATGCATGTATACTCAAACTCAACCACAAGGTCAACGGAAAGATACCTGATCCGCTTGGGTGATAATGCCCGTGTTCTGCTCCTTTGGAGAAATATTCTAATATAATTTGAAATAAAATTCCACCCATAACGAAAACAGACAACTGCTTGTTCCCATCTGAAAAGATATTGGGTAATAATTTGAAAATAGTTATTCCCAGAAGGAAGGCACCACTAAAGGAAAGAATTAACTTCAGCCCAATAGTCTTTCTGAGGGATAAAAATTGAGCAAAAATTATACCTACTATGGCCCCCAAAAAAGGAAGAATCAAGACCCAGTAATCATTAAACGACATACCGTAATTTAAAACTTATAATAATGCTAAAAATAGTACTTTTAGAACGAATTACTTTGGATGGAAAAGAATTTTAAAATGTTGGCCAAAACCTTCTATGGGATGGAAAAAATTTTGGCTCTTGAGTTAAAGCAACTCGGAGCAGTGGATGTCTATGAAGGCAATCGTTTGGTTCATTTTACCGGTGATAAAGGTTTTATGTACAAGGCAAACCTTTGTTTGCGTACTGCATTAAAAATTCTAAAACCCATTTTCCAATTTCGGGCGGAGAACGAAAGTGTACTTTATGAAAAACTCTATCATTACGATTGGAGTAGTTTGCTCTCTGCGGATCAAACCTTTGCCATTGATAGCGTTGTTCATGGAAAGGTGTTCAATCATTCGCTATATGTTACTCAACGCTGCAAAGATGCTATCGTAGATCGTTTCCGGAAGGATCATGGAAAAAGACCGACGGTTGATACCCGTCATCCGGATATACGATTGCACCTCCACATTTTTGATCAAAAATGTAGTTTATCCCTCGACACTTCCGGTCGTTCTCTGCACCACAGGGGGTACAGATCCTTGACCAATATTGCTCCAATCAACGAGGTGCTTGCGGCTGGAATCATTATGTTATCGGATTGGGATCAAAGAACAGATTTTATGGATCCCATGTGTGGGAGCGGAACCTTTCTAATTGAGGCTGCTATGATGGCTTGTAAAATTCCTGCAAACCTCAATCGCAATGTTTTTGCCTTTGAAAAATGGAAGGATTGGGACAATATCCTTTTTGATAAAATTAAAGATTCCAAACTCAATAGCGTCGTTTCTCCTGCCGGAAAAATCTATGGTTTTGACAAAGCTCCCTCTGCCATTGAAAAATCAACCACCAACATTAAAAATGCCGGGCTTGAGGATTTTATACAAGTCAATAGGGCCAATTTTTTTAACTCTCAAAAAATGGGAGATACCCCACTTCATCTTTTGACTAACCCACCTTATGGAGAGCGTTTGGATGGAGACATTAATACCTTGTATAAAAATTTTGGAGACACCCTAAAACGATCCTACCCCAATACACAAGCATGGGTTATCAGTTCTAATTTTGAAGCTTTAAAGTTTTTTGGACTCCGCCCCAGCAGAAAAATTAAACTTTTTAATGGAAAGTTAGAGACGCGTTTGTGCAATTTTCCTATTTACGAAGGAACCAAAAAAATCCATAAACTAAAAAAACAGAATCCGTCCGAGGATTAAAGTTTTACAGGGATGGCGTAAGTGAGGGTATAGTTGAAACCAGCCCCCCAAACATTTTCATCGGTTTTTTTGTTAAAACCGGGGATGTACAAATTGTCAAAATTGCCAGGACGGGTGTCGCTCATCAATCTGTTGAGCCTTAGACTGAAGCCCATGTAAATGTTGTTGATCATTTTTACTTTGATTCCTGCAATAATTTCTACCCATCTTGCTGACAGTGCATCTTGTTCTCTTATTTCAGGGCCTTTCTTTATAATTTCTGCAGGCCAATAATGGTTGATCTGATAGGGTTCGTATTCATTTACTTTTTGTTTGTGAAAACTATTTCCAATGCGCATCCCCAAATAAATGGCATTGTTCATTCCCTTCCAGTTTTTGTATAAATTATAATCAAAACCTAATTTCAGGTAGCTTCCTGATGTGGTGAAATTGATTTGTTCGGACTGTTGTGTTTTTCTTTCATTGCCCAATTCAATTGCCCCGTAAAACTCTGAGAAAAGTCTGATGTCTCCAACCAACTCCAACCCAAAATAGTCTTTATCCAATTGGGCCATAAACGGTTTTGATAGATCCAAACCAAATCGAATGGTATAGGGTTTCTTTTCCCTTTTTTTGAGGGTATCAACTACTACCTCTTCTACCTCCTCAACAAGCTCTTGGGCAATAGTCCAATAAACAGGTGTTTGCAGGCTAATGATAAACAGCCAAATGTGAACTTTTTTCATCGGAAAGGGTATCTCTTATTTTTTCAATGCTTTTAATCCAACCCTCACCTTGAGTGAGTTTATAGTAGAAAGGATTTTCGAATATAAAAGTGGATTTGTATCCACAGGCTCGATTGATATAGGTATCAAATTGGCGGTGATTGATTTGAAGGGAGTCACTCAGTGTTGGGGAGGATGTGTTCAATGTAAACTCATACTGGGTAAATTCATAATTGTTTCTCAATGGAATCGCGATGGAATCGCCGGAGTAGACGGTCAGGTCGTCTTCAAGGCCTATGCCTCGAATCAAAAGTTCCGTGACTCCTTTTTTGGCCTGAGGATTTTCATGATCCTTGAATAAAATGATCATTCTTGGAGTCGCCGGTGTCCCTTCGAGACAGATGTCGTCTTTCTCACAGGAAAACAAAATGAGAAACATCAGGAAAATGAAACTTCGGGGAGTCATTGGCTTATATCTTTTCCAAAAGTACGACATTTTCAACATGTTGGGTTTGGGGAAACATATCTATGGCTCTAGATCTGACTAGCTTGTATTGGTCTTTCATCAAAAACAAATCTCTGGCTTGGGTGGCATGGTTACAACTTACATAAACGATTTTCTCAGGTTTGAGAAAAAGTAATTGTTTTACTACTGCAGGGTGCATTCCATTGCGGGGGGGATCTGTAATCACCACATTGGCTTTTCCGTGGCGATTGATAAAATCTTGATTAAAAATTTTTCGCATATCACCCACTTCAAAAAAGGCATTTTTAATGTCATTTTCTTTAGCATTGGTTTGAGCAGCTTCGATTGCCTCTGGCACAGATTCTACCCCAACGACCTTGTTGCAATCTTTGGCGAGAAACTGAGCAATGGTTCCTGTACCAGTATACAAATCGTAAACCAACTCTTCGCCTTTGAGCCCTGCAAAGTCTCGGGCTATTTTATATAGTTCATAGGCCTGTTTGCTATTGGTTTGAAAAAAGGATTTGGCATTAATTTTAAAAAGCAGTCCTTCCATTTCCTCTGTTATGTAGTTTTTTCCATCATAACATATGATTTCTTGGTCGTAAAGTGTATCGTTGGCTTTACTGTTGATGCAATAAAGCAATGAAGTGATGTCAAAATGCTTTTTTAGATGCTCCAACAGGGACTCGCGTTGGGCTTTATTTTCTCTGAAAAACTGAATCAAAACCATAAACGCCCCATCCTTGGTGTTTCGTATCATCAAGCTCCGTAAAAAGCCTTCTTGATCTCTTGGGTTAAAAAAATCAAGTTGATGTTTTAGTGCAAAAGCTTTTACCGCATTTCTAATTTCATTGGCCGGTTCGGCTTGCAAATGGCATTGGTGGATGTCGACGACCTTGTCCCACATTCCCGCTTTGTGAAAACCCAATCCTTTTTTTTCGATGATCAAAGATTTGTCAGCAATTTCATCGGCCGTCAGCCAGCGTTGATCAGAAAAGGCGTATTCCATCTTATTTCTGTAGAAGTAGGGTTGGGGTGCGGCCATTATATCATCAATTTCGGGGAGTGTCATCCCAGAGAAGTTTTTAAGGTTGTGCAATACCTCCTTTTGCTTGAAATGCAGTTGGGCTTCATAACTCATGTTTTGCCATTTACAACCCCCGCAGACACCAAAATGCTCGCATTGGGGCTCAATACGATTCGGTGAGGGTTCAAGGATTTCAATTAGATTGGCTTCAAAATACCCTCTTCTTTTTTTATAGGTTTCTACATTGATTTTATCTCCTGGTACCACCCCGGAAACAAAGATAACTTTGCCTTCTTCAGATTTTACCACTCCCTTTCCCCGGGCGGTTATATCAACTACTTCCAAGTTGTAGTGTCGCTCCGAAATGAATTTTTTTGCCATGTTGCAAAAATAGGATTGTTTTTTTACCCATTTCACAGATTTTGGGTAAACCATTGCCAAGAATTTGATTTCTGCTCATCAATGCATTAGGACTCCGATAAAGTGTAATTATATTCTTATTTTTGTGTTGTATTTTTTCCAGGAACATTAACTACCATTGAAAATTAATGATGAATACCACACAAAAATCACTTCAGGATTATTATTTGGATTTAGAGGCTAAACACGGTGCTCACGATTATCACCCACTGCCGGTTGTATTGGCCAAGGGAGAAGGAGTTTTTTTGTGGGATGTGGAAGGTAAAAAGTACTATGACTTTCTATCGGCCTATTCAGCAGTAAACCAAGGGCATTGTCATCCCGAAATTGTGGGAGCTATGAAAGCGCAGGCGGAAACCTTAACGCTTACGTCCAGAGCTTTTCACAACAACAAATTGGGGGAGTACATGAAGTACATTACCGAATATTTTGGTTTTGAAAAGGTACTTTGTATGAATACGGGTGCTGAAGGAGTGGAGACTGCTATAAAAATTACCCGAAAATGGGGCTATCAGAAAAAAGGAGTTCCTGAAAATCAGGCTCAAATCATCGTCTGCGATAACAACTTTCACGGACGTACCTCTACCATCATCTCTTTCTCTACCGATCCCAATTCCAAAGAAAACTTTGGTCCCTATGCTACTGGATTTATCCACGTGCCTTATGATGATCTCGAAGCTTTGGAAGCTGTACTGGAAACCAATCCCAATGTGGTGGGCTTTTTGGTAGAACCCATACAGGGAGAGGCTGGAGTATTTACCCCTGCGGAAGATTTTATCAAGGGAGCCAAAGCCTTGTGTAACGAATACAATGTGTTGCTCATAACAGATGAAATTCAAACTGGAGTTGGTCGAACAGGATCTTTGTTGGCGGTTTGTGGCAACTGTAATTGTGAACATACTTGCGAACAACAGGCCGACACCTATGTCCGCCCTGATATGTTGATATTGGGAAAAGCCATCAGTGGTGGTACTTATCCCGTCTCAGCAGTTCTCTGTGATGCTGCAGTGATGGATGTGATTCAGCCAGGTCAACACGGCAGTACTTTTGGAGGCAACCCTTTAGCCGTTACCATTGCCAAAAAAGCTTTGGAGGTAGTGCTCAACGAAAAACTGGCGCAAAATGCCAGACGTTTGGGAGCCATTTTTAGGGAAGAAATGAATCTCTTCATTGCCAAAAGTAATATCGTTAAGTTGGTCAGAGGAAAAGGTTTACTCAATGCCATCGTCATCAACGATTCACCCCAGAGTGATACCGCTTGGAACATCTGCTTAAAACTGAGAGACAATGGGCTTTTGGCCAAACCAACCCACGGGAATATTATTCGGTTCGCACCACCACTGGTGATGAGTGAAAAACAGCTCTATGATTGTGTCAGGATCATCGTAGAAACCCTAAAAACATTTGAACCTGATCGGTAGGTTTCATCCCCACATACGCTAGAGAATTGATGAAGGTATATTTCGACAATGCAGCTACGACTCCCATACGGAATGAGATCATTGAATTGATGACTCAAAGCATGTCGACGACTTTTGGAAACCCTTCCTCAACCCACGGTTTTGGCAGAACTGCAAAATCGATGATAGAAACCGCTCGAAAAAGTGTTGCAAATCACCTCAACTGCGAACCACAAGAGATTATTTTTACCTCTGGTGGAACAGAGTCAGACAATATGATATTGCGCTGTGCTGTCAAAGACTTAGGAGTTAAGACCATCATCTCTTCTGTGGTAGAACACCATGCTGTTTTACATGCTTTGGATGACTTGGAGAAAGAAGGCGTGAGCATTCATTATGTTGATTTGGATGAAAATGGTTCTCCTAATTTGGATCATCTGGAAAGTTTACTGAAATCCGATGATACGCTCAAATTGGTCAGTCTGATGCACATCAACAACGAAATAGGCAATGTGCTTGATTTGGATCGGGTAGGAGCCCTTTGTAAAGCCAATGGCGCCTATTTTCACACTGATGCTGTGCAAGGGGTGGGGCATTTTACATTTGATCTCAAATCCCAACCCATTGATTTTTTGGCTGCAGCAGCCCACAAATTTCATGGTCCTAAGGGTGTGGGCTTTGCTTATATCAGAAAAAAAACGGCACTAGACCCCTTTATCGTAGGTGGACCTCAAGAAAGAGGGCTAAGGGCAGGAACCGAATCGGTCCACAACATCATCGGTTTACAAAAAGCCATTGAGATGGCCTATGAAAACTTAGAAAAGGAAAGTGCCTATATCTTAGGTTTGAAAAAATATTTTATCTCCCAATTAAAGAATTTATTTCCCTCCGCACATTTCAATGGACTGTGTGGAAACTCGAAGAGGAGTACTTATACCCTAGTCAATGTAGCTTTGCCACTTGAAGATTCCAAATCTCAATTACTCGATTTTCACTTGGATCTCAAGGGAATTGCTTGTTCAAAAGGAAGTGCATGTCAGGCTGGAGCAGATTTGGGATCTCATGTTCTGGGTAATCTCAAGCGTCCCGAGGCCGTAAAAAAACTACCATCATTGCGGTTTTCTTTTTCCTCTTTCAATACTATAGAAGAGATCGATTATGTGATCGAGTGTCTAAAAGCATTTCAAAACTAGATCTGGTCTAATTTAGATTGTATTTCCTAAAAAAGGTAGTTTTATAAATTGATTTGTTTCCCACATTGTCCTCCACTTCCAATTCGAGCTCATGTTTTGCTGTTTCAAAAACTTTATCCGAAAAATCATAGGTTAGTAAGTTGCGTTTGGGCTCGTATTCAAACAATACCCATTGGCCATTGATCATTCCTCTGTAGGATTTGATCCCGGAAAAGTCGTCCGTAATTTTAAGCCTAATAAACTTGAACTTACTGAGCCATTGATTGGTTCTAAAATTGGATGGAGATATTTTGGGGCTGACAGAGTCCCTGGCCAGAGTAAAGTCTCCCATATCTTTTACTTTGGTAATCCAATAGCCTTCATCGAGTGTTGTGGGGAGAAAAGATAATTTTTTTTCTGTCTTTTTGGCGATAAAAGTTTGCCTAAGTTTGAGTGTGTCTTCCTCATTCGCCCTGAATTTGATTTGATAAGGGTTGTTGAATGGAAACAAATTTGGACTGATACTTAGCATGTTTTTTGCCTCCTTAATATTTATGATTGCATTTTCAAAAAAAGTTTTTTTGGGGAAATAGATTTCTTTGCCGTTCATTGTGAGGATATAATCTAATCGGGGTTCAATCAGTTTCCCTTCCAGCTTTTTGTTTGGAATTTTCTTTATAGTCCCCTCTATGTACATTTCGATGTAGGAAGAATTACCCGAAAAATCCTCAATGACAACTTTGACTTGATAAGATTTCCCTAACTCAATATTGAAAAGCCCTTCATCGTTCATGGACTTCATAAAAGTCAGTGGCTTGTGATTTTGAAAAAATAATTTTTGGATTTTATTCTTTTTTTGTTTGAATGCAGGATAGTCTACATTGACGAATAATTTTTTAGAGTCGGAATAATCCAGTTGGTCAAACTCGAACTGGACTATGGTTTTTCCATTGATGTCCACTCTTGCTTTGTAAATCCCATTTCTGCTGTAACTCAAATCTTGTCGGTCAAACATCTGAAGCCCAAGCCCCATTTTTCCGGAGGAGGTGATCATGGGCGTATGGTAAGTACTGTCATTGACTTTATTTAGTGAAACCCATTCCGAGTGCGTCAGTGTGTTATTGTTTTGAGGGTAAAACAAAAATAATTTTTGAATTTGTGGCCTCTGACTGTCTTTGATGGGTAAGTCGAACAGTAGTGGGTTGAGAGGCTTTTGACTTTCTGTATCTCTAATTTCAAAATGCAAATGAGGTCCGGAGGAACTTCCTGTATTTCCCGAATATCCGATCACCTCTCCGGCTGCAATGGTAAACTCCCCTTTTTTGGGGAATTGTTGGAGGGTGTAAGATTCCTTTTCGTATTGAATCGATTTGATGTAAGCTTCTATTTTGGGGGCAAATTTTTTGAGATGGGCGTATACCGAGGAGGTTTGATCGGGGTGGTCTATGTATATCGTTTTTCCATATCCTCCCAGCGATACCCTGACCCTGCTGACGTGTCCGGGGGCAATACTTTTTACTTCCCAACCCTCTTTTCCCTGGGTTTTGATGTCTATACCCAAGTGAAAATGAGTGCTTCTTGGCTCTCCAAAAGTTCCCGACAAGGAAAATGGAATGTCAAGGGGAGGAACCCATTCAGTCTTTTTTTGACTCCACAAAAAAGTTGCCATATGAATGACAATCATAGAGCCAATTAGTTTTATCTTCATTTTCAAAGAAAGTACTCTAACAAAAATACATTTTTTGAGAGGATATGTTCAATACATACGAAAATGGTTTTTTTTAAATGCCTTACAATTATTATTTTTACTTAAATATAGAATCATGGCCCAAGATCTAACCAAAGAACTTTATTTTTATTACAACTCTTCTTACACCAAAACCCAATTGATATTTTTATTCCTTTGGTCGTGTTTGGGTCTAAGTCTGATTCTTCTTACTCCATATTTTTTTATCAGCTACATCATCCCAGTTTTAGGTTTTTCTCTTTTCATTTATCTTTTGAAAGCCTACAAAAGGGCCTATCTGACCATAAAGGGACATCAGCTCAGTTATGGCATCTTATACAAAACTGTCATAGACCTGAGAACAGTCAGGAGAATTAAGAGTTTTGGAGGGGACTACATCTTCAAGACTGATGATAAAAATTACACCTTTCGTTCCAAGTATCTAGACAAAAACGAACGAAGGATACTCCATGAATTTTTCATACAATATGCCGACACACAGGAGGTCATTTTTCCATAAGAATTGATGGTCATCACCCTGTTAAAGTTTTTAAAATAAATGTCAGAAGATGAAATTATCGGATGGAATCCCTACTTTTGTAGTGTAATGTTTTGACCATCTTAATAAAGGTTCTGATGAATAATTTTGATGTTTTAGAAGAAAGAATTGTTCAGTTACTCAATAAACTAAAGGAAAATCATCTGTTGATTAATAAATTAGAAACAGAAAACCAGCAGTTTAGTCGAGATTCTTCTTCGCTAAAGGCAGAAGTTTCGGAACTCAAAAAGGAAAATGAATCCTTAAAGATGGCCAATGCCTTACTTGGCAGTAAAGAAAGTAAAGCGATTACCAAGCGCAAAATAAATAGTTTGATTAAGGAAGTAGATTTTTGCATCCACCAACTCTCAGAGGTTAGATAAATCATGAGCGAAAAAATAAAAATAAAATTAACTGTTGCCGACAGGGTGTATCCGTTGACCATTTCACCGGATCAGGAGGCTTCGTTAAGGATATCAGCAAAAAAAATTGACGATATGACCAAGCAATTGGAGCAAAACTATGCAGTTCGTGATAAACAAGATGTTTTGGCCATGTGTGCCCTGCAATACGCCGCTCAATTGGAAAATCAGCTTGAAAATAATACCGCGAAAGATGAGCCGTCAACCAAAACCAATGAATTAATTGAGTTGATCGATTTACATCTTTCTAATTACTAAGTTCTTTAAATAAAATACATACTGCCTGTATTGGTGATTTTTTGATAAACTCAACGAGCTTTAATTTAGAAGAGGTGAGTTATGATTGTAAAAGCAAGCTGCCTAGAGCAGATCCTTGATCAGTTGTGTAGCCTCAAACCTGTTTATTTAGGAGTTTATACAAAAACTCTATGCTGATACAGGCTTTTTTAATGATTAAAAATAAATCCAATGGAAAGTACCAACATGATAATATTCATCGCCATAGCCATACTGATTGGGGTGGTAATGGGGATATTTATACAGCGTAGAAAAAATACCAAACAACTGGACGACGCCAATGCCGAGTCTAAGGAAATTCTGAGTCAGGCCAGAAGAGAAGCAGATCGGATCAAAAGCGAAAAAATACTTCAGGCCAAGGAGCGATTTATCGAGTTAAAATCAGAACACGAAAAGGTAATTTTTCAACGGGAAAAAAAGATTTCTGAAGTAGAAAATAGATTGAGGGATAAAGAAAACAAACTCAACAATGATCTGAATCGCAATAAAAACCTCTCACATTCATTAGAACAAAAAAATGAATCCCTTCAAAAAAGATTGGATAAGCTAGACGCCAAACAGAAAGAGGTTGAAGTTTCCCACAAGATTCAGGTAGAAAAACTAGAAACCATTTCTGGTTTGTCTGCCGATGAAGCCAAAAAAGAATTGATTGGCTCCCTTGAAAAGAAAGCCAAATCCGAGGCCATGGCCTTTATCCAACAAAATTTGGAGGAAGCCAAATTAACCGTTGAACAGGAAGCCAAAAAAATCATCATCAATACCATTCAACGTATCGGTACAGAGGAGTCGATTGAAAATTGTGTTTCCGTTTTCAATTTGGATTCGGATGATGTCAAAGGAAGAATCATAGGCCGGGAGGGAAGAAACATCCGAGCCATCGAGGCTGCTACTGGAGTAGAAATCATCGTTGATGACACTCCCGAGGCCATCATTCTCTCCTGTTTTGATCCTGTTCGACGCGAAATTGCCCGTTTGTCCATGCATCGATTGGTGACCGATGGTAGAATCCATCCTGCCAGAATCGAGGAGGTAGTAAACAAAACCACCAAGCAAATCCAAAACGAAATTGTAGAAGTTGGAAAAAGAACTGTTATTGATTTGGGTGTACACGGTCTTAATCCCGAATTGATCAAAATCATTGGACGAATGAAATACCGTTCTTCCTACGGTCAAAATTTGTTACAACATTCCAGAGAAGTGGCCAAGCTGTGTGGCGTAATGGCCTCAGAGTTGGGCTTGAATCCCAAGTTGGCCAAGCGTGCTGGGCTCCTGCACGATATCGGTAAAGTACCCGAGGAGGAAACAGAAACTCCTCATGCGATTTTGGGTATGGAGTGGGCAGAAAAATACGGAGAGAAAAAAGAAGTTTGCAATGCCATTGGTGCCCACCACGACGAAATCGAAATGACTTCGCTGTTGTCTCCAATAGTTCAGGTATGTGATGCTATTTCCGGAGCCCGTCCGGGGGCAAGAAGACAGGTACTCGACAGTTATGTTCAGCGTTTAAAAGACCTGGAAGACATCGCCTATGACTTTAATGGTGTGAACAAAGCCTATGCCATTCAGGCCGGAAGAGAACTGCGGGTGATCGTAGAAAGTGAAAAGGTTTCTGACGATCAAGCTGCTGAACTCTCCTTCCAGATCTCGCAAAAAATCCAAACCGATATGACCTATCCGGGACAGGTAAAAGTCACCGTGATCCGAGAAACAAGAGCCGTAAACGTCGCCAAATAATTATTGAAAGAAAATG
Source organism: Flavobacteriaceae bacterium (assembly GCA_041254175.1). GTDB lineage: Bacteria > Bacteroidota > Bacteroidia > Flavobacteriales > Flavobacteriaceae > UBA8316. The sequence continues at coordinate 13,005 of JBESZM010000030.1, forward strand.
GCCAAACCACCCAGTCCGGTCAACAGTAGGATCAACTGGCGGTAACTTTCGTTTTTGATTTTTTTGACCAATAACACTCCCAAACCAAAACCTACAATCACAGCAGGGATCAAACTCAAGCTGATTTGAAATGAGGTCCAGTTCATGGTACCCCAAGACCAGATGTGAAAGGGGACTTTAAAGAGATTGATAATAAAAAACAACCAAGCCGCAGTTCCAATAAATTCATTTTTAGGCAATTTGATGGCCAAAAAATAGATGTTGGAAAAGGCACCTGCCAAGTTTCCCACCATGGTGGTGAACCCAGCCATCATCCCCATCAATGCGGCAAAACTCCAGTGGGTAGGTACTTTTCTGTCTTTCTTTCGCTCCCAATAATACATCATGACCACACTGATGAGAATGATGACGGCCATGCCCAATTTAAAAAGATCTTCCGGCAGATCCTTACCCAAAACCACCCCAACCAAGACCCCTGCTACCATCCAGGGTAAAAGTTTGATCAGATAGATCCACTTTACATGTCGCTTGTAATAAATCACCGCCAATATGTCTCCGCAGATCAGTAAGGGCATCAATATTCCCGTTGATTCTTTAGCTCCGTAAACCAGTGCCAATCCCGTAACGATCAGCACCGCCAATCCTTTGATACCTGACTTGGC
>JBESZM010000031.1:0-17132 GCA_041254175.1 Flavobacteriaceae bacterium
TTAAAGGATTTCCCGCTTTTAAACAGTTCGGTAGAAGGGGACACCATAATACAGAAAAGGGCCATCAATATAGGTATGGCTGCCGCCATGGCCGATGGAAACCTAATTGTTCCGGTGATCAAAAATGCTGATCATTTGAATATGGTAGGTTTGGCCAAAGCAGTGAATGATTTGGCCCATCGTGCCAGAATACAACAATTGAAGCCAGAAGAAGTTCAGGAAGGAACTTTTACCTTTACCAATATTGGTAATTTTGGATCGCTCACAGGGACCCCCATCATCAATCAACCACAAGTGGGGATTGTCGCGGTGGGTGTGATCCGAAAAATGCCGGCAGTGATCGAAACCTCCCAGGGGGATTCGATCGCCATTCGTAAAAAAATGATCATCTCTCACAGCTATGACCATCGCATCATCAATGGTGCCATGGGAGGCCAATTCATCAAGAGCATGGCTGATTACCTTGAAAATTGGGATAAAGACCTTTCCATATAAACTTTGATTCATGAAATTAAAACTCACCAGACCCCTATGTTTTTTCGATTTGGAAACTACAGGGGTAAATGTTACCAACGATCGTATTGTTGAAATTGCAGTTTTAAAATTACATCCCGACGGAACAAAAGAGGATAAAGTTTGGCGGGTCAACCCCGAATGTCCCATTCCAGCACAAGCCTCGGCTGTTCACGGTATTTACGACGCTGATGTGGCCAACGAACCCAATTTCAAGGCGCTTTCTAAAACCATTTACAGCTTTATTAAAAATTCGGATTTGGCCGGATACAATTCTGATCGTTTTGACATTCCACTATTGGCAGAGGAGATGCTCAGGGCGGAAATCGATTTTGATATGGCCCATTTTAAAACCGTCGATGTACAAACCATTTTTCACAAAATGGAACAGCGTACGCTAACAGCAGCTTTAAAATTTTACTGTGATGAAGAGCTGGTTGATGCGCACTCTGCCATGGCCGATACCCAAGCCACCCACGATGTTTTGATGGCACAATTGGAGCGATACGATGAGTTGGAGGGAGATGTTGATTCCTTGAATGTATTTACCACCCGAAAAAAATCTGCTGATTTTGCAGGCTTTATTGTTTTCAATAAAGAAGGAGAGGAGTGCTTTTCGTTTGGTAAACACAAAGGCAAGACCGTAGAAAGTGTATTGGAGAACGAACCGGGTTATTTCGGTTGGTTACTCAATGCCGATTTTCCCATGTATACCAAAAAAGTCCTTACAGCCATCCGCTTAAGAAAATTAAACACCTAATTATTTTTTGTGAAAATTATTTGTATTGGTAGAAATTACCCACAACATGCAGCGGAGTTGGGCAATGAAAAACCGGAGTCCCCTGTGATCTTTATCAAGCCCGATACGGCAAAGCTTCAAAGACGGTTTCCATTTTATATCCCTCATTTCTCGAATGAAATTCACCATGAGGTGGAGGTGTTGGTCAAGATCAATCGTATTGGCAAATACATAGAAGAAAAATTTGCCCATAAGTATTACCAACAAATTGGCTTGGGCATTGATTTTACGGCCCGTGATCTCCAACAAAATTTAAAAGAGAAGGGATTGCCTTGGGAAAAGGCCAAGGCTTTTGACGGATCTGCCTTGATCGGCAGTTGGTATGAAAAAGAGCATTTTACGGATTTGAACCAACTGGATTTTGAACTCGTTAAAAATGGCAGTACTGTTCAAGAAGGAAATACCTCCCAAATGCTTTGGAGCATTGATGCTTTGATTGCCGAAGTATCTCGATTTTTTACCCTAAAAATCGGTGATATAATTTTTACCGGAACCCCCGCTGGTGTGGGCCCTGTTGTCGCAAATGATGTTTTGGAAGGATATTTGGGAGAGGAGAAAGCTTTTAAGGTAAATATAAAATAGAATGAAAGCTGAACTGGTCAGTATAGGAGATGAGATTTTAATAGGACAAATTGTAAATACCAATGCGGTTTTTTTGGCAAAAGAATTGAATAAAATAGGGGTTGAAATAGCTCAGATCAGCAGTATATCTGATCAAAAAGAGATCATCATCAAGGCATTGGACGAAGCCCGAAATAGAGCCGACATCATCATCATGACAGGGGGACTGGGCCCAACCAAGGACGATGTGACCAAACATACACTTTGTGAATATTTTGACGATCATTTGATCAAGAACGAGACTGTTTTGGAGCACATTGAGAACATCTTTAGGAAATACGTCACCACCCCCATCAGTGACATGAACCGTCAACAGGCCAACTTACCGACCAAGGCCACGATCCTTCACAACCAATTCGGCACTGCCGCCGGAATGTGGTTTATGGATCAAGGACAGGTATTTATTTCCCTACCCGGTGTACCTTATGAGATGGAGGCATTGGTAAAAAATGAGGTTTTACCCAAAATTCAACAACAATTCGTTCTCCCTGCCCTACACCACAAAACCATTTTGACCTACGGTCTGGGGGAAAGTGTCATTGCCGAAAGAATTGCAGATTGGGAAAACAATCTTCCCAAACCCATCAAATTGGCTTATTTGCCCAGTTTGGGGAGGGTGCGATTGCGACTATCGGCCAAGGGGGCTGAACTCGAGACCCTGAAAATACAAGTGAACACGCAGATTGAAAAGGTCATTCCATTGATTCAGGACATCTATTTTGGTACAGAAGAAGATCAATCCATCGAATTTTTAATTGCAGAAAAATTGAATCAATTGGAGAAAACACTATCCTGTGCTGAGAGTTGTACGGGTGGTGCCATTTCCACAAGGTTTACCGCTCATCCGGGGGCTTCTTCTTTTTTCAAAGGCAGTGCAGTTACCTATGCTGTAGATTCAAAAACCAGCCTACTGGGGGTAGAAAGCAGTATGATTGACCAATACGGCGTGGTCAGTGGTCCCGTGGCATCCGCTATGGCTTTGGGGGCTCAAAAAAAGTACAAGTCCGATTTTGCGCTTGCCACTACCGGAAATGCAGGACCTACCAAGGGGGACTTGGGGCAAGAAGTAGGTACTGTTTTTATTGGATTGGCTACGCCCGATGGCGTTGAAAGCTTTCAATTTAATATGGGAAACAACCGTACCCGTGTGATCCACAAAACCGTTAATCAGGCCTTTGAAATGCTGTATAGATCATTGTTGATGTAATGTTTTTTATTCTTCTTTAAATTTTTTGAAACTATCTAAAAAAGTGTAAATTTGCAACCTGTTAAAAATAATAACCACCATGTCTAGAGTTTGCGATATTACGGGAAAGCGGGTAATGTTTGGAAACAATGTTTCCCACGCCATGAATAAAACCAGAAGACGCTTTGACATCAACTTGATCAAAAAACGTTTTTACATTCCCGAGGAAGACAAATGGATTACCTTAAAAATCAAAGCTTCCGTGTTGAAAACCATCAACAAGAAAGGAATCAGTGCTGTGATTAAAGAGGCAAAAGCTCAAGGCATTTTATAGATATTAGCATGGCCAAGAAAGGAAACAGAGTTCAGGTGATATTAGAGTGTACAGAACACAAAGAATCCGGTAAACCCGGAACTTCTCGTTATATCACGACCAAAAATAAAAAGAATACGCCCGACCGATTGGAGATCAAAAAATTCAATCCCATTCTCAAGCGTATGACCCTTCACAAAGAAATTAAGTAGTTATGGCAAAGAAATCAGTAGCAACCCTGCAAACGGGATCAAAAAAATTGACAAAAGCCATCAAGATGGTCAAGAAAAATAATTCTAATTCTTATTCATTCGTTGAAACCATTATCAATCCCGATCTCGCTAACGAATGGTTGAGTAAACAATAATTTTTTACATCTCTCCAAAATATAAGCTACTTTTACGGTAGCTTTTTTTATTGGTACACCTATGAGTTTTTTAAAATCCATTTTTAGTCCGGAAAAAAAAGAGCAATTGGACAAGGGCCTTTCTGCCACCAAAAAGTCCTTTTTCTCCAAATTGGGAACTGCCGTTGCCGGAAAGTCAAAGATCGATGCAGACCTACTCGACGAATTGGAGGAGGTGTTGATTCGATCCGATGTAGGGGTAGCCACTACGCTCAAGATCATCGATGCCCTGGAGGCAAGAGTGGCCAAAGACAAGTATTTGGGGACTTCGGAACTGGCTCAAATCTTACGTGAGGAAATTACCACCCTTCTCAAGCAACACCAACAAGAGGAGGTAAAGGGTTTTGACGCAGCTTTGCCCAACCATCCACAAGTGATCATGGTGGTGGGTGTCAATGGAGTGGGCAAAACAACCACCATAGGCAAGTTGGCGCATCACTACAAGGCCGGAGGAAAAAAGGTCATGTTGGGTGCAGCGGATACTTTTAGGGCCGGTGCCATTGATCAATTGCAGATCTGGGCAGATCGTGTGGGTGTGGACATTGTCAAGCAAGAAATGGGCAGTGATCCTGCTTCTGTTGCTTTTGACACATTACAGTCGGCTGTAGCTCAAAAAAGTGATTTGGTCATCATTGACACCGCAGGGCGATTGCACAACAAAATCAACCTGATGAATGAATTGACCAAAGTCAAAAAAGTAATGGATAAAGTCGTTCCCAATGCGCCCCACGAGGTACTGTTGGTATTGGACGGATCTACCGGTCAAAACGCCTTTGAGCAAGCCAAACAGTTTACCGCAGCCACAGAAGTAAATGCATTGGCCATTACCAAACTCGATGGAACGGCCAAAGGGGGCGTTGTTATGGGAATCTCCGATCAATTCAAAATTCCCGTCAAGTACATTGGAGTTGGGGAAGGATTGGAGGACCTGCAGTTGTTTCATGCAGGAACTTTTGTAGGGAGTTTTTTCAGTTAATCCAGATCAATGAAAATCATAGAAAACACATTATTTGTACTGTCGGTTCTTTTTGGACTTTTTGTTTTAGGGCCGGAAGTAGAGGCTCCCGATTTGGAACTGCCACAGCCTGAAATTTCACTTTCCCTTTCCGAACTTAAAGACTGGATAGACACCAAAGAGTCGGCTTTCGATAACATCAAACCGGACAACGCCTCTCAATTGGAGTTTTATGATTCCATCCCTCAAAAAACAGCTTATAGTATATTGTACTTACACGGTTTTTCTGCCAGTACGGAAGAAGGTGATCCCGTACACCGCAATATTGCCCGTGCTTTAAAAGCCAACCTCTACCTGCCCCGCCTGAGTGACCACGGATTGATTGAACAAGAGCCCATGTTGAATTTTACGGGTCAAAAATATCTTGATAGTGCAACAGAGGCATTGGCCGTTGCCAAAAAAATTGGCGAAAAGGTGATCGTTATTTCCAGTTCCACCGGAGGGACGCTGTCCTTGATTTTGGGTAATGATCCACAAATCGCCGCTTTGTTACTTTTTGGCCCCAATGTCGAAATTTACGATCCCAAATCCAAACTGTTGACTTTGCCCTGGGGACTTCAAATTGCCGAATGGGTTCTGGGGAGTAAATACCACAACATGAACAAGATTACGGAGGAAAAAAAGAACTACTGGACGATCCGTTACCGCTTGGAGTCCACTGTTGAATTGCAAAAACTGGTGGAAACGGGGATGCGTCCCGAGGTTTTTCAAAGGATTACCGCTCCTGTCTTTATGGGATATTATTATAAAAATGAGGAGGAACAGGACAAGGTAGTCTCCATACCTGCCATGTTGCGGATGTTTGACCAGCTGGGCACCCCCGAAGATAAAAAACAAAAAGTCGCTTTTCCCGAAGCAGGAGATCATGTGATCATTTCTCATTTGAGTACTCCCAATCACCAACAAGCTGAACTGGCCGCGCTGGCATTTCTACAAAAACAATTAGATGTTGAACGGAATTAAATAAAAGCTGTTGAGAACCAAAAGTAGAAAGCAAAACAAGATCAATGTCATCACCATGGGCTGTTCCAAAAACCTCTATGATTCGGAGGTATTGATGGGGCAGTTAAAAGCCAATGACAAAAATGTGGTTCACGAGGAAGAAGGAAATATTGTGGTGGTCAACACCTGTGGCTTTATCGACAATGCCAAAGAGGAATCCGTCAATACCATTTTGGAGCAAATTCAAAAAAAGCAATCTGGCGATATCGATCAGCTTTTTGTCACCGGCTGTTTGAGTGAACGTTACAAACCGGATTTGGAAAAGGAGATGCCACAAGTGGATGCCTATTTTGGCACTACCGATTTACCCCAATTGCTCAAGGCCTTAGGGGCGGATTACAAACACGAATTGTTGGGAGAACGCCAGACGACAACCCCCAAAAATTACGCTTACTTTAAAGTTTCCGAAGGTTGCGACCGTCCCTGTTCTTTTTGTGCCATTCCCCTGATGCGTGGTAAACACCGTTCTACTCCCATAGAGGAATTGGTTCAAAGGGCTGAAAAACTGGCACAAAATGGAGTCAAAGAACTGCTGTTGATCGCACAAGATTTGACCTATTACGGTCTGGACCTCTACCAAAAAAGGCGATTGGCCGATTTACTTAGGGCTTTGGCTAAGGTGTCGGGGATACAATGGATACGAATGCACTATGCCTTTCCTACCGGTTTTCCCATGGAGGTCATAGAGGTGATGAAGAATGAGCCTAAGATTTGTAATTATTTAGACATACCGTTACAGCACATTTCTGATCCCATTCTTAAATCCATGCGCAGGGGTACGACTCAAAAAAAGACAACGGATTTGATTGAAAATATCCGGAAAATACTGCCTGAAATCGCATTGAGAACAACACTGATTGTCGGTTATCCCGGCGAAACAGATGCTGATTTTAAAACCCTTAAGCAATGGGTAAAAGCCATGCGATTTGAGCGTTTGGGCTGCTTTACCTACAGCCATGAAGAAAACACCCATGCCCATCAATTGGAGGACAATGTACCCCAGGAGATCAAGCAGGAGCGTGCCAACGAGATCATGAAAATTCAATCCGAAATCTCTTGGGAACAGAATCAAAAAAAGGTCGGTAAAATCTACCGATGCGTGATTGATCGAAAACAAGGGGAACACTTTGTAGGCAGAACCGAAATCGACTCTCCAGATGTGGATAACGAAGTGTTGATCGATGCAAAAAAGTATTACCTCAAGCTTGGTGATTTTACAGATGTTGAGATCACAGATGCAACCGATTTTGACCTTTATGGCATTCCGATAAAAACCAACCCGCTTGGAGATTAAAAAAACACTCCTATCTTTAAGCTAAAATGGTCATGAAAGCGCATCACATTCCCTTCATCGATACCGGATATTTTTCCGAATTGATGTGCGATTATCTAAACGATAATAAGGAATTACAGTCATTTCACAGTGGTGTCCCCAGCTTTGAAAACCTTTACCAACAAGCATTAAAAAAAAAGAAAGATTTTTCTCCAAAGATCAGAAAAACACTTTGTGAGACGCTGAACCAACAGTACCGTATTATAGAGATGTCCTCCTCGGTAGCTGAGAACCTCCAACTGCTCGAAAATGAGAATACTCTAACGGTTACCACCGGACATCAGTTGTGTTTGATGACCGGACCGCTCTATTTTATCTACAAAATTGTGAGTACCATTAAACTATGCCGGCAGCTCAAAGACAAATATCCCGATTTGGATTTTGTCCCCATTTATTGGATGGCGACCGAAGACCATGACTTTGAGGAAATCAGCGCCTTTATTTTCCGGGGTAAAAAATTCCAATGGAATACCGAGTCGGGTGGCGCTGTGGGAAAAATAAAAACCCGGAGTTTAAAGCCGCTTTTGGATTTATTCAAACAAGAACTGGGCAGCAGTATCAATGCCAATGCATTAAAAACTTTAATCAAAAAAAGCTATGAGACCGGAGGTGATCTGTCCCATGCGACCAGGATCTTTGTGCATTCCCTTTTTGAGGCCTATGGATTGTTGATCATCGATGGGGATGATAAGGCACTAAAAAAACACTTTGTACCTTATCTAAAAGAAGAATTACAAAAACAAAGTTGTGCGCAAAGTGTGCTTTCCCAAATTGAAAACCTAAAAAAGGATTACAATCCTCATTACAAGCCTCAAGTCAATCCGCGAGATCTGCATTTGTTTTTTTTGGAAAACGGCAAAAGACATCGGTTAATAAAAAATGAAAATGGTTTTTCGTGGGAGGGAAAAGAGGAAAGTATTGATGCATCAGAAATGATGGATTGGGTTGAGCAATCCCCAGAAAAGTTTTCGCCCAATGTCCTAATGCGTCCCCTCTATCAGGAGGTCATCTTACCCAATATTGCCTATTTTGGCGGCGGTGGGGAGCTGGCCTATTGGCTGGAGTTGAAATCTTTTTTTGACGCCCAAAAGGTTCCTTTTCCGCTTTTGATTTTACGAAATTCGGCCTTGGTGATCAGTGAAAAAAATATCCGTAAAATCAGTAAGTTCAAACTGGAATTAAAAGATTTCTTTCTCAAAAGAAATGCGTTGATCAACAAAAAAGTCAGGCAGATCAGCAATATTGATTTGGATTTGTCATCTTTTAAAAAGCTCTTAGAGGAACAGTTTGAACATTTAGAGTCACTGGTCCTAAAAACGGACGCCTCCTTTAAGGGAGCCGTCCAAGCTCAAAAATCCAAGCAATTTAAGGGGATTGACCGTTTGGAGGATCGCCTGCTCAAAGCCCAAAAAATAAAGTTGAAAGATCACGTGGAGCGTTTGGTACTTTTACAGGAGCAACTTTTTCCCGGAGGACAACTGCAAGAAAGGGTGGAAAACTTTAGTGATTTTTATCTCCAACACGGCGGTGAATTTATCGATTTTCTGATGGAAACTTTTGAGCCTCTATCTGCTGAATTTTCTGTAATTGAGGGCTGAGATTTACCAACATTTTTTTTTAATAAAATCCTTTTTTTGCCAATTCAAAACAACTGAATATATCGTACTTTTGGCAGATGCAAGACAAAGTATTGATTCTTGATTTTGGGTCACAATACACCCAATTGATCGCCAGACGTGTTAGAGAACTGTTCATCTATTGTGAAATCCATCCCTTTAACAATCCACCAAAGAACACCGAGGAGTTCAATGCCGTCATACTTTCCGGCTCTCCCTATTCAGTTCGATCCGAGGAGGCGCCTCATCCCGACCTTTCTACCATAAGAGGTAAATTACCTTTGTTGGCGGTTTGTTATGGTGCGCAGTATTTGGCTCATTTCTCCGGAGGGGCAGTCAAACCGTCCAACACCCGTGAATACGGCAGGGCAAATCTATCTTTTATTCAGTCCGGGGAACCCTTTTTTGAGGGAATTGACAAAGGCAGTCAAGTATGGATGAGCCATAGCGATACGATCGACCAATTGCCTGATAGAGGCATCTTACTGGCCAGCACCGAAGATGTCAAAAACGCCGCCTATTGTATTGAGGGGGAAACTACTTTTGGAATTCAGTTTCACCCGGAGGTTTATCATACCACCGATGGAAAAAAGCTTTTGGAAAACTTTTTGATCAAAATTGCCGGAGTTCAACAAGATTGGACTCCCGATTCTTTTGTGGAAATGACCGTAAAAGAAATTCGGGAAACCGTAGGTGACCAAAAAGTGATTTTGGGATTATCGGGTGGCGTTGACTCCACAGTGGCAGCGGTTTTACTTCACAAAGCCATTGGCCCACATCTGCAATGTATTTTTGTCAATAACGGTTTGTTGAGAAAAAATGAGTTTGAGAGTGTGCTGAATCAATACGAAGGGATGGGATTGAACGTCAAAGGGGTTGATGCCACTGATCAATTCCTAAAAGCTCTGACAGGAGAGACCGATCCGGAGAAAAAAAGAAAAATCATCGGGAATACTTTTATTGATGTTTTTGATGATGAGTCCAAGAAAACAGCAGGGGTAAGTTGGTTGGCTCAAGGTACCATTTATCCCGATGTAATCGAATCCATTTCTGTCAATGGCCCCTCGGCGACCATCAAATCACATCACAATGTGGGTGGATTGCCGGATTATATGAAGCTAAAGCTGGTGGAGCCACTGAAGATGTTGTTTAAAGACGAAGTAAGGCGGGTAGGTGCCAGTATCGGGATCGATCCTGAACTCCTGGGCCGTCATCCTTTTCCGGGACCCGGATTGGGCATCAGAATTTTGGGTGACATTACCGCAGAGAAGGTACGTATGTTACAAGAGGTCGATGCCATTTTTATCAATGGATTAAAATCTTGGAATCTTTACGATCAGGTATGGCAGGCAGGTGCAATGCTCTTGCCCGTCAACAGTGTTGGGGTGATGGGTGATGAACGAACCTATGAAAAGTGCGTTGCCCTGCGTGCCGTCCAATCTACTGACGGAATGACAGCAGACTGGGTAGATTTACCCTATGCTTTTTTGCAAAAAATGTCCAATGAGATCATCAATAAGGTAAAAGGGGTCAATCGGGTGGTGTATGACATCAGTTCCAAACCTCCCGCTACCATTGAATGGGAATAGACCTGAAGAAAAAATAAATTGAAAAAAAATATAACTCTTTTCATTGTTCTTCTATTATGCGGGATCCTCTTTTCCACCGCACAGGAGATGCCTGAGAAGTTTCTTTCTCACAAGGTCAAGAAAAAAGAGACCGTCTTTGGGATTACCCGAAAGTATAACATCACAGAATCACAGCTGAATGAGTACAACCCCCTTTTAAAGAAAATAGGGTTAAGAAAGCGTATGGTTTTGCGCATTCCTGTATATCCGGTAGTGGTTGAGGAAGTACCTGAGCCACCACTTGAGGTAGATCAAAATACCCAAGCCTATGTCGTAAAACCCAAAGAGACTAAATGGCGCATCGCCTATAATTTTCAGATGACCATTCCTGAATTGGAGGCCTTAAATCCTCAGATCAAAAAAGGACTTAAGGAAGGTCAGGAAATTCGTGTTCCGATTGTGGCTTCAACAACCGAAAGTGAAACTGTAGATCCGACTTGGGACAGTAATTATAACTATTACAAAGTGCTCCCCAAGGAAGGTTATTATCGCATCGAAAAAAAAATAGGGGTAACCCAAAAGGTATTGGATTCCCTCAATCCTAACCTGTCAGCGTCGGGATTACAGGCAGGGATGATATTGAGGGTTCCCGGCGAAGCCAAAGGTGAACTAAAGATTCAGGATGACCTGTTGGTTGGGCGGCTTTCTCTGTTGGATTCCCTCAATGAAGCTCATGAAATTGAGTTGGCCCTTTTGTTGCCTTTTAAGGCCAAAACCATAGAATACGATTCTATTGAAGATACCCGTAGGTTGTTGAAAAGCCGTAATTTGCATACGTTGTCTGCAGATTTTTACTCAGGAGTGTTGCTCGCAGTAGATACCTTGAGTCACTATGGAGTTTCCGTAAAGCTCAATGTCTTTGATACTCAAAACAGCATCTCCAGGGTTAATGAAATTGTCGATAACCACGATTTTTCTGATACCGACGCCATAATTGGCCCGTTGATTCCCTCCAATTTTGATTATCTTTCCACCAAGGCTCAGGTGCGCAAGACTCCCAAAGTTGCCCCCCTTTCGACTAATCCTGTCTCATTGAGAGAGGCGGTTTATCAATCGGTAACCTCCAAAAATTTTCTTAGAAAAAGAATGTTTGAGTATTTGGACAAGACTTTGAATCGTGAAGACAATATTGTTTTGGTGGTTGATTCTTTGAGCCGGCCGGTGGAAAAAGAGCTTTTGGAATTGTTCCCAAAGGCAACCGTTTTGCGTCCCGAAAAGAGCAATTATTTGTTACCTGATTTGGTTGATTCCCTTTTGGTGGATACACTTCCCAACAAGGTAATCCTCGAAAGCCAAGACTTTTCGTTGATCTCCAGTGCCAGTTCTCAGATGAGTGCCCAGCAGTCTGAACTCAGAGCGGTTCAATTGTTTACCACCTACCGTGGCAATGCATACGAAAATCCCAACTTGTCTCGCAAGCAACTGGGGGATTTGAAGTTTACCTATACCACGGATCGATTGCCCTTAAAGTTGGGAGAATACAATCATTTTCAAAATCACTACATCAGTACCTTTGGTAAACCACCCAACCGAACTGCCATACGTGCCTATGACCTTACGATGGATTTGATCTTGAGAAAAGCCTACTCGGGTAACTTCAAATCCATTGACAAGATTGGGGAGACGGATTATCAGGAGCACCGATTCCTCTATCAAAAACAAAATAAGAGTTTTGAAAACACAGGCTATTTTTTACTGCAACACAAAGATTATGAAATCATTGAGCTCAAGAAATAGCAGAAATGCCACAAAAGTAAGTCGGGATTTTGTAAATTTGAGCCCGGTTAGTCATTATAGAAAACAAACCGGATGCCGGATATAAAGTATATTTTTGTTACAGGAGGGGTTACTTCTTCCCTCGGAAAAGGAATCATAGCGGCATCATTAGCCAAATTACTTCAGGCGCAAAGTTTTAAAGTCACCATTCAGAAGTTCGACCCTTACATCAATGTTGATCCCGGTACGCTCAATCCCTATGAACACGGTGAATGTTATGTTACCGATGATGGAGCGGAGACGGATTTGGACTTAGGTCATTACGAAAGATTTTTGAACATCAATACCTCTCAGGCCAACAATGTAACTACCGGAAGGGTCTATCAAAGTGTGATCGAAAAAGAACGTCGGGGAGAGTTTTTAGGAAAAACCGTACAGGTAGTTCCCCACATCACCAACGAGATCAAAGAGCGAATGCAGTTGCTGGGAAACGGCGGTGACTTTGATATAGTGATCACTGAGATTGGCGGAACAGTAGGGGATATCGAATCTTTACCCTACATCGAATCCGTTCGACAACTGATCTACGAATTGGGAGAGGAGAATGCCATGGTCATTCACCTGACGTTGATCCCCTATCTATCTGCTGCAGGAGAGCTGAAAACAAAGCCCACACAACATTCGGTCAAAACTTTGATGGAAAGTGGGATCAAAGCCGATGTTTTGGTCTGTAGAACAGAACATAAATTATCGGACGACCTTCGTAAAAAATTGGCCCTCTTTTGTAATGTAAAACCCGAGGCGGTTATTCAATCCATAGACGTAGATACCATCTACGATGTTCCCTTGAAGATGTTGGAAGAAGGTTTGGATCGTGTGGTTTTGGATCAGTTAAAATTGACCGCCAAATCCGAGCTGAATTTGGATCATTGGAAATCCTTTTTGGAAAAATACAAAAACCCCAAACGAAAAGTCAAAATCGGTTTGGTGGGAAAATACGTTGAGTTACAAGATTCTTACAAATCGATATTGGAAGCCATTATTCATGCCGGAGCCATCAATGAGGCGGAGGTGGAGGTGGTGAGCATCCACTCTGAATTTTTGAATCAGATCAACGCTCAAGAACAGCTCAAGGAACTTCACGGTCTTATCGTCGCTCCCGGTTTTGGAGGCAGGGGGATCGAAGGTAAAATAGATGCCATTAGCTATGTCAGGGAAAAAAACATTCCCTTTTTCGGGATCTGCTTGGGCATGCAAATGGCAGTTATCGAATACGCCAGAAATGTATTGATGCATCCCAATGCCAACTCTACCGAGATCGACGAGAATACAGATTACCCCGTTATCGACTTGATGGAAAGTCAAAAAGGAGTGGTCAACAAAGGCGGTACCATGCGCTTGGGAACATGGAATTGTAACCTTGCCCAAGGCAGTAAAGTAGCTGAGGTATACGGAAAAGAACAAATCACGGAGCGCCACCGCCACCGTTTTGAGTTTAACAATCAATACAAAACAGAGGTTTTTGAAAAGGGAGCTTTAAAAGTCTCCGGTGTCAATCCGGAAACCGGTTTGGTGGAAATTGTCGAAAATCAAGATCACCCTTGGTTTGTCGGTGTACAGTTTCACCCGGAGTACAAAAGCACCGTTTCCAATCCACACCCCTTATTTGTAGCATTTATAAAAGCCAGTATTGACTATCTTAGCCAACAGCAACCGAACTAAAAGCCATGGAAGAAAGAAAATTTGATCCCTACCAATTCATTGGATTCGTACTCATTGCGATGATCCTTACATGGATGCTCTATGTCAATAAGCCAGAAGAGGGAGCAAATCCGCCAGTCCAACCCGAAAAAACCGAAGTTGCCAGTCAACCCAAGGAGGTAGCCCCACCGATTCAGTTAAACGACTCCCTCCAAAAAGTAAACCTTCAAAGTACTTTTGGGATTTTCAGTAATTGGATGACCGATCAGGGAGCTGCTACCCAAATATTGGAAAACAAAGATCTTTTGATAAAAGTCAGTCCCAAGGGAGGGCTGCTTGAGCTTGTTCGGCTCAAAGATTATACCGATTACCTTGATCAACCCCTGGAATTGGTCAAAGAAGGAAACAATCAATTCAATGTTCAGTTTACCACCAAAGACGGTCGAAGACTCAACACCAAAGATTTTTATTTTTCCCCTCAACTGAATTCCAAAAACGGGAAACAAACACTATCCCTAAAAGCAGCCATTGCACCCAACCAGTATTTGGAATTTGTTTATGCCATTGATGCGGAGCGTTTTCTGGTGGATTTTACCATTCAATCTTCCGGTATTGCCAGCCTATTGGACAGTAGCGAACCGGCGGTATTGTCCTGGGAAACCAGTGCTTACCGCAATTCCAAAAGCATTGATTATGAAGGGCGCTATACCGAACTCACCTATGGCTACGAAGGGGATAAAATCGATTATTTATCCCTGAGTGGAAGCGATGAGGAATCCCCGGAGGAAGTGCGATGGGTTTCTTTTAGACAACACTTTTTCAGTGCCATTTTGATCCCCGAAAAGCCGGTAGATCAACTCACGGTCACCACCGATAACTTGGCAGATGACAAATCTTTGGGAGAGGTCTTTACCAAAAAATTTGGGGTGCAAATCCCTTTAACTTACCGATCCGGTGAGTTTGGAAGTCGGTTTGAGTACTATTTTGGAACGACCGATTATCAAACGTTAAAATCCTACGATAGAGATTTGGAATCCTCTATTCCCTTGGGTTGGGGAATTTTTGGATGGCTCAACCGTTTTATCTTTTTGCCGTTATTTGGATTCTTATCCTCCTTTTTACCCCACGGTATCGCCATTATTTTGATGACCATTATTGTTCGTTTGGCCATGTCTCCGGTCACCTATAAGTCCTATGTCTCCCAGATTAAAATGAAAGTTTTGCGCCCTGAGATTGAGGAGTTGAATAAGAAATATAAAGACAATGCAGTCAAGCGTCAGCAGGAGACCATGAGCCTCTACAACCGTGCCGGAGCCAATCCTATGGCGGGTTGTATCCCGGCTTTGTTGCAGCTTCCTGTTTTTTATGCTCTTTTCACTTTTTTCCCCGTTGCTTTTGAACTGCGCAAAAAGAGTTTCCTTTGGGCAGACGATCTGTCTTCCTATGACTCGATCCTAGACTTAGGATTTAACATTCCATTCTACGGCGACCACGTCAGTTTGTTTCCCATTTTGGCCTCTGTAGCCATCTTCTTTTATACCCAGATGACTACCGGCCAGCAGACCATGCCCCAGCAACCCGGGATGCCCAACATGAAGATCATCATGTACCTGATGCCGCTGATGATGTTGTTCTTCTTTAACAATTATGCCAGTGGATTGAGTTTGTACTATTTTGTTTCCAACCTATTGACCATCTTTTTGATGTTGGTAATCAAGAATTATATCATTGACGATCAAAAAATCCACGCCCAAATCGAGGAGAATAAAAAGAAACCCAAGAAAGCGGGAGGTTTTTCTGCACGTTTGCAAAAAGCAATGGAAGAGGCCGAAAAGCAAAAAAAAGCCCGCGGTAGATAGGCCCTGTCTTAAGGATCGGAATTTAATTTCTTGGTGTAACTTTGCCTAATGAAAAAGAAAAGGGTTATTGTAGGATTGTCCGGTGGGGTGGACTCCAGTGTTGCAGCTCATCTTCTTAAAGAAGCCGGACATGATGTCATCGGCCTGTTTATGAAAAACTGGCACGATGAGTCGGTGACCCTTTCCAATGAATGCCCTTGGCTGGAAGATAGCAATGATGCCATGCTGGTGGCTGAAAAGTTGGAAATTCCTTTTCAAACCATCGATTTAAGTGCCGAATACAAAGAACGTATCGTGGACTATATGTTCGACGAATACGATGCGGGAAGAACCCCCAATCCCGATGTGCTTTGTAACCGGGAAATTAAGTTTGACGTTTTTTTAAAAATCGCTCTGTCTTTGGGGGCAGACTATGTGGCTACGGGGCATTATTGTCAAAAAGAAGCACTTTCTGTAGAAAACAAGAGTATTTACCGATTGATCAGTGGTGCGGATGGCAACAAAGATCAATCTTATTTCCTTTGTCAGTTGACTCAGGATCAATTGGCGAAAACCCTTTTTCCCATTGGTCAGCTGCAAAAATCAGAGGTACGCAAAATTGCCCGGGAATTGGATTTGGTCACCGCCGAAAAAAAAGACTCTCAAGGCCTTTGCTTTATCGGAAAGGTGAGTTTGCCCGATTTTTTACAACAACAATTGCAACCCAAAACAGGTAACATCATAGAAATACCCGAGGATTTTTACAATGGTAAACAATCCCCGAAAACCTTAACCACTCAATCTCAAAAAACCCGCTATCAAACCACCGATGGAAAAGTCGTGGGAACCCACCAGGGCGCGCACTTTTTTACGATTGGTCAACGCAAAGGGCTGGCCGTAGGCGGAACCCCCGAACCTCTATTTGTGATTGATACCGATGTGGTTGAAAATGTTGTCTATGTAGGTCAGGGTAAAGATCATCCCGGTTTGTTTCGCCAAGCCCTTCAAGTCAGTCTTGCCGATGTTCATTGGGTACGTGAGGATTTAAAAACCATTCAAGGGGAACCGATGGAGGTGATGGCGCGAATACGATATCGTCAACCCCTACAAAAAGCGACCCTTATCCCTCAAGCCGATGCCTTTTATGTGTTGTTTGATCAACCACAATCCGCCATTACTTCCGGGCAGTTTGTGGCTTGGTATCTCGATAAAGAATTGTTGGGGTCGGGGGTGATTGCTTAGGGAGTCTTTAAATGTTTTTTATTATTCTATCGGTTGCAATTCAAAATTCAGTTTAGATCCCAAAGCATCTGCTATTTTATTTATACTGGATAAGGTCAAATTGAACTTGCCATTTTCAATTTTTGAAATTTGTTCTTTTCCCATTCCTGCCTGTCACCTGCCTGCAGCAGACAGGGTCGTAATTAACTATTTCAGCATTAAGG
>JBESZM010000032.1:0-19213 GCA_041254175.1 Flavobacteriaceae bacterium
TTTTCCTGTTTTTGGTAATGGCTTTTAATGTTTTGATAAAACTCTCTGGATATTCCACCGATGGCTTGCTTGTTCCCGATATCTGTCTGACCCAAACCTCCGGTGGTTAAGCCTCCTATTCTATGACCCGGTTCAATCAACAATACTTTTTTACCCAATCTGGAACTTTGAATGGCAGCGGTAATCCCCGAAGAGGTGCCACCATAGACGACAATGTCATAAGATTGAATGCTTTGGCAAAAAACCTCAATATTGAACAAGAGGAATAAAATCATAACCAAAAAATTGGTGTTTTTAATGGATTGCCATTTGAAATTTACTTTCAACATCATAAACTGTGTTTTTTCAAGATACTCCTAAAAGAAAATTAATGAATTTGTCAACATTGACAAAATGAGAAACCTTCCTGTAATTTTTAACTACAAAGGACCTATCATTAATCAACATTATTTGGCTTTGAGGAACATTTTGAGAACCTAAATTTTATGATGTAATTCCTGGGGTTGGTTTTGTGATCAATTTCAACCTTTGGATAAATCCTTAAAAACAAATACAAAATGATAAACGTAATTCGATTTTATAATTTTAATTTTTATTGCGAATGATAGGTTTAATGAAACTAAAATATATTATTCAATATATTTATATATATAAATCACACTTGATGATGTAAAAAATGAAAAAAAGCTTTGTCAATACTTCTGCTTTCAGATATATATTCGAAATATTGGTGATCGTATTTTCGGTCACCATTTCATTCTACATTCAAGAACTCCTCAATCAAAAAGATAGAGTCGACCTCAAAAATGCAGGTTTAATTGGAGTTCTCTCTGATTTTGAAGAAGACTTAAATATCTTCAATTCCATGTCTAAAAGTTTGGACAAAAGAACTAAGAATATAGAATCCATCCTAAATGATGATCTAATTTCCAATAAAGTATTCAATGAACTGATGAGATATTTTGGTTTTGTTGGTAATGACACAAACTATAAGTCAATGATATCAACAGGCTCTATCGAGTATATCGAAAATAAACGTCTATTCGAACAACTCAACCGATATTATTCATGGAATTACTCTGTTTTAAAAGACCAAGCAAAACAAGATGAAATGATGTTTTGGAAATTCTCCAACTTAGTTGAAGAAAACCATTTAATCGATTCCATTACCTCTTTAAATAAAGACAGTCTTTACAAAAAATTTTATTTAAGCCCAAAGACTTTACAGGACATTAAAAATGATCGAGAAATTAGGAATCAATTAAACATGAAGATTTTTATAATCAATCTTTTCAAATTATTTGCTGAGGACTCAATCAAAAAAATCAATGAATTAAAAACATTAATTGATTTGGAATTAAATCAATAAAATCCAATCGGCAGCAAAATTGCTTTTAAGTTGTTCTCACACACCCGTATTATCTCATTTGACCCACTGTAAATTTCCAAATAAAAAAGTTAGAAATAAACGAAATGATGAATATATTCCAACATAAAAGTCAGATACCCGTTTTGAATCCTCCAATTTGCAGGTTTCTTTTTAAGTCCACAGATGCTGCACTCAAAGATTTTGAAAAGACAGATCGTTTATAGGCAAAGCCCTCGGATATTAGTATCTTCTGAAAATTATGAAAAACCTTTTAATCAAAAGAGGCTACACATGGGGTGTGCTTTTGGAAATCATGCTATTCCTGTACTTCTATAGTGTCGAACCAAACATCAATGAAGTTTTCAGGTATGCAGCCCGCTACTCCGGGCGTTTATCCTTAGGAATTTACCTATTTTGTTTTTTTCTTTACAAAGAAGCTTCCCTGAAAAACAAATCACTTGAGATCACCAAAAAAGCCCTTGGGGTTTTTGCCATCATGCATTTGATCCATTTTTTCTTTTTGGCCTATTCGATCTACTTAAATGATGTGCCCATTATCCCAATACGATTGGCAGGTGGTTTTATCGCTTATTTAATGATTGTCATCTATCCCTTTCTAATCGAAAAAATAAATCGAAAAACCCATCATTTGACCTATTTCTACTATGTGGGTTTTGTGATGATCATGACTTATATCTCCCGTGTCCAAGGTAAATTTATAGGGGCAAACCCCGAAATCTTCCATTATATTGCTCTGAGTACACTTATCCTATGTTTACTGTTTTTTGGAATGCAATTGATTCGCTCTAAAAACAGTTCTCTAAAATAGGTTTCTCAGCTGTTTTTAACTAATTTACAGAGAATTATAAAAAAAACCATGCAATTAAAAACCATCTTTAAAGCCCAATCCATCATCTTTTTGATCAACGGTTTGGGACAATTATTTTCCACCGCAATGTTTTTTGAAATGGCAAATATGGAAGTTACCCCCCATCTTTTGGCAGTAGGCCAATTCATGGGCGTCACTTTTATCTTTTTCGCTATTCTAACATGGAAAACTCCGGAATTGGCTGGAGACTCCGTGAATTCTTTTGGCTCTCTTTGGGCACTGGCTTCCCTACTTTGGACCGCCATTATTGGATATCATATCGCCATCGGTATTGTAGGAGGACCTACGGCACTCGTAAACATTGGACTATTTGCCTTTTTTGCCATCTTATATTTTATTAGCAGCAAAAAATAAACTCAACAACCCTCCACTTAGGAGGTTTTTTTGTTCCTGTGATGGTACTATTTTGTACTAAGTTGAATTTTAATGTATGGATTCAACAATAGTGTAACATTATAATAGGCTTATGAAAAAAGATGATGAAGAAAATTCTTTTCATAGAAAGTTCACAAAAACTTTAATGACAATAAGTGCTATATTTTTAGCTGTCAATGGATTTGGATTTTCTTTTTTCCCTAATGAAATTTCTGTTTTACTTACCAATGATGATAATCATTTTTTTATTTTAATTCTTCAGATTTTAGGAGCTCTATATTTGGGTTTTAGTTATATAAATTGGATGTCAAAAAATAGTTTAATAGGTGGAATTTATAACAAACCTATTCTTATAGGAAATACACTTCATTTCTTAACTGCTTCAATGGCTATGATAAAATTAGTTTTCAAATTTGAAAATAATCTTCAACTAATTATACCTTACACTATGATTTACTGTCTTTTTACATTGTTTTTTGGATATGTTTTTTTTTCAAATCCATTTTCAAATAAATCATAATTAGATCTTCCTAAGTCCCTTCAATATATTTTAATCTTCCTTTTTTTCAAACCAGAGCATGATGCGGTTGTTGTTGAAAAGGTTCAAATTAGCTATGCCGAAATTATTATTTCGATTATTGATCATGGGCAGATTCCCATTCAACTCCAGCTCCACACCTTGGGTGACCGCTTTCAACTGAAATCCCTCTGCTTGATAATCCTTTATCAACTTTACGATGGAGGGGTTTTTTACCGTTTCCCGTTTTACCTCTTCTCCGTTATCGACTTTATAAACCAGCTCTTTTTTGGATTGCTCCAAAATGTCAACAATGATCCACTCCTGAGAATAGGTTGTTGAAACTGTGACTAAAAAAAACAATGCATTGGCTAATCCTTTCATAATTCTATATTTAAACACCTATGAAGACTTGTTTTCAATTTTTTTACTCAAATGAACCAAAGTAATCATTACTACTGCTACCATAGTATGCAAAAACCCAAAGGCAAAAGCATCCATAATATTCAGGTTCCCCCTAATCGAAGAAAGTGAAAAAAAGAATACAGCTAAAAGGTTAAATACAGCTACGCTATAGCCATAAATCAATCTCACTTCGGGTTTGTACCAAACTTTTTTGAGAATAAAAAAAGTAACAAACCAAAATAAAAACTCGTACAGATACTGAATATCGTTCAATCCCATCATCATTCATCTTCATTTAATTCATTATAAAGTTATATAAAAAACCAATGAATTCAAATCGTCAGAAAATTCTTAAGGTTATTTTTTGCTCCTCAATCCAATATAAATCTGATTAAAATATGGCAAGACTTAACTAAAATAGCCCCTGAAGGCCAAAAAAGATTCCTCAAATGGTTATGGAGGAAAAAAAATCAACCATTCCCATAACTTTATAATATTTTAGCCAAACATTGAACGATATCATCCATGAAGACTTTTTTTTATCTTTTGGCAGCTTCCTTATTTCTAAACCTACTAAATGCACAACAAAATCAGCCCACAGATAGCATTTCCGCCGATTCACTGAATGCGGTCGCTGAAGAAAAAAGTAAATTCAAGTTCTTCGGGTTAACCCAAATCACCTTTAACCAAGCCTATTTTGAAAATTGGGTTTCGGGGGGGGAAAATTCCATGACAGGGCTTTTTAGTCTCGACTACAATATCAATTATCTGAGTGAAAAGGGTTGGGTATGGGACAATAACCTGATGCTTTCCATAGGAACCACCTATCTGTCGGGAAATGCCTTTTTCAAAAAAGCCGATGACCGAATCGAGATCAACTCAGTAGTCAGTAAAAAAGTAAACACCTATTGGAACTATTCTGCTTATTTCAATTTCAAAACCCAAATGCTTCCGGGCTACCGTTATTTCAAAAAAGACGGTGAGGATCAAAAAGAAGAAATATCCAGAATTCTCTCTCCGGCTGTCATTCAAATGGGCCTGGGATGGTACTATAAAGAAGGGGATGTTGCGTGGTTTAATATTGCTCCATTGGCCGCCAGAGGAATTTTTGTCAGCAAAGATTACACCCAAAACCTATCCCCCGGCCAAAAATATTTTGGAGTAGAAAGAGGCGCCACCAATATTGTATCTATGGGGGCTTCGCTTTCGGGATTTATTCAATCCAATTTGATGGAAAACATCTCCATGGACAACAAGTTCAATGTATATGTTAACTATCTTAATAAGATTGAAAACATTGATTTTGAATGGAATGCCAACATCAGACTCAAGGTCAATGACAAAATATCAAGCAACTTGATCATACACATCCAATACGATGACGATCTTATTAAAAGATTGCAAATCAGAGAGTTATTTGGGTTGGGTTTGAGCATTGACATTTGATCCTTAAAAAAAATATTTGAATTTTTGTAGTGATTAACAAAAGTCCTTTAACTATTTTAAGGCATGAAAAAAATCATTCTAAATTCCTTTTCGCTCATACTTTTATTACTGATTTGGGGCTGTCAATTTCAAAAAAATCATCTCCCCAATGTCATTTTGATACTCACCGATGATCAGGGCTGGGGAGATCTAAGCCTCAACGGCAACCTGGACTTATCAACCCCCCACATAGATAAATTAGCCAGAACAGGGACGCGTTTCGACCGCTTTTTTGTCAGTCCGGTATGTTCTCCTACCCGAGCGGAGATCCTAACAGGAAGGCACCACGTTAGGGGTGGTGTTTACAGTACCAGTAGAGGAGGAGAAAGATTGGATGTGGATGAAGAAACCATTGCAGAAGTCTTCAAATCCGCAGGCTATCAAACTGCGGCCTATGGCAAATGGCACAACGGTATGCAAGCCCCTTTTCACCCCAACAGTCGGGGGTTTGACGACTATTATGGTTTTTGTTCCGGTCACTGGGGAAATTATTACAACCCCCTACTGGAGCACAACGGAAACTTGGTAAGGGGTGACGGATTCATCATTGATGACTTGACCCAACACGGCATTGATTTTATCAAAAAAAATACCCGTCAGCCTTTTTTCCTCTACCTCCCCTTCAACACTCCACACAGTCCCATGCAGGTCCCTGACCGATTTTGGGAAAAATACAAAGACAAAAAGCTGAGTCAAATTGGAAGTGGCGGCCCTCCCAAAAATCAAAATCAAATCGACCACACCCGAGCCGCACTGGCCATGTGTGAAAACATCGACTGGAATGTAGGTCGAATTATGAAGCAACTCAAAAACAGCGATTTACTGGAAAACACCATTGTAATTTATCTTTCTGACAATGGCCCCAACGGCAATCGCTGGAATGGAGCAATGAAAGGAAGGAAAGGCAGTACGGATGAAGGAGGGGTCCGATCCCCCATGATCATCAATTGGCTCGGTAAAATTCCCCAAGGAAAAGTCGTCAAAGAAATTGCCAGTGGCATTGACCTCCTCCCTACATTAAAAAGCTTAACCGGCATCGTATCTCAACCCAAAAAAGCACTTGATGGGATCAGTCTTCAACCTCTAATCATGGAGGAAAATCCCTTATGGAAAGACCGTTATATTTACAACTATTGGCGGGGTAAACTAAGCCTGAGAAATCAAAACTATCGCTTGGATCATCAAGGCCAACTTTTTGACATGGTCAATGATCCCAATCAAACCACAAATATTGGTGAAACAAACCCCCAAGTCTTGGCCGATTTGAGCAAGGCCAAAGAAAAATGGTCGCAAGAGGTATTGGTAGAGCTTCCTGCCAATGACAACCGTCCTTTCTACCTTGGTCATCCCAGTCTGCACACCACCCAAGTCCCCGCCAGAGACGCTACTGCCAGTGGAGACATCAAACGCTCCAATCGATTTCCCAATTGTACCTACTTCACCAATTGGATCAATCTGGAGGATACCATCAGTTGGGAGGCAGAGGTGGCCCAAGACGGAGAGTTTGAAATAACCGTTTACTACAGCTGTGCGGAAGACGCCATTGGCTCCCTTTTTGAAGTCAGTTTTGGCGATGCAAGCATTCAAGGTGAAATTAGAGAAGCTCACAACCCCGGTGAATATGGAGCCTCAGAGGACAGGGTCGTCCGACAAGAATCGTATGTAAAAGATTTTAAGTCCCTTAAAGTAGGAAAACTAAAACTCAAAAAAGGAAAAGGAACACTCCAAATCAAAGGGATCAAAAAAAACGGAAGAACCTTAATGGATTTCAGGTTGATGCTGTTAAAGCGCGTTTGACCCATTCATTGATTTCATTTCCGAAAATGACATCCATTAGATTTGAACATTTTCTTTATATTGAACATAAAACAAACCAACAAGTTGAAGATAATTAAAATAGAAACCCATGTTCTTTCCAATCAATTAGAACAAAGTTTTTTCTTTTCCCAGTGGGCCTATAACGAAAGGAGAATCTGTGTGGTAAAAATAACCACTGACGAGGGCATATATGGCTGGGGTGAAGGTTACGGCCCCGCAGATGTAATCCGACAAGGGATTGCTTTGCTTGAACCGATTTTGATCGGCAAAGACCCATTGGAAAACGAATCCCTGTGGTTTGAGATGTATCGAAAGACTCTGGACTTCGCCAGAAGAAGTGTTCTTTTTGCTGCCATCAGTGCCATTGACATTGCCCTGTGGGATATCAAAGGCAAAGCCTTAAATTTACCCGTCAGTACCCTACTGGGAGGACAACATCGAAAAAAGGTCGTCCCCTATGCTACAGGACTTTACTTTTCTGAAAGCAAAACATTGGTCGAAGATCTGGTAGCTGAAGCCAAAGACTACGTCGCCCAGGGTTTCAAAGCCATTAAAATGAAAGTGGGCTTGTCCATAAAAGACGATGTGCGTCACGTAAAAAATGTGAGGGCTGCCATTGGTCCCGACATCCAACTCATGGTCGATTCCAATCATGCCTATTCACTCAGAGAAGCCGCCGAATTGGCCCGGAAAATAGAACCCTACGACATCGGCTGGTTTGAAGAACCTGTGTCTCCCGAGTTTTATGATCAATATGCCCAACTGCGCCAAAAAACCTCCATACCCATTGCCGGAGGGGAGTGTGAGTATTTGCGATATGGTTTCCTTCAACTGCTTCAAAACAAATCTGTGGACATCGCTCAGGTTGAAATTTGTGCCTCCGGAGGTTTGACCGAAGCCAAACGAATTGGAAGTTTAGCCAGCAGTTTTGGTGTAGAAGTCATCCCCCATGTTTGGGGAACCGGAATCGGTTTTCATGCCGCTTTACATTTTATCGCCAACATAGAACCATTGCCCGGTAGATTATTTCCCCCCGATATTTTTGTAGAATACGACCGTACCGAAAATGCCATCAGAGACCGCTTGACTTTCCCTGCAGTCCAAATGGAGAATGGCTATATTGACATCCCCCAATCCCCCGGTTTAGGAATCGACATAGACCCAGACGCATTAAAGGAATTTTCAACCAGTTCCCCCATTCAATTAACGTAATGAAAAATGAATTTTGGATCACTAAAACTATACATCGGTGGAGCATTGGTTGAGGCAACCCATGGAGGCCAAAAGACCATCCTCTGTCCCGCCGATGAAAAACCCATAGCCGAGGTAGCTTGGGCCGATGAGGCCGATGCCCTAAAAGCACTCGAAGCTGCACAAGATGGATTTAAATATTGGTCTGCATTGCGTTTATCAGAAAGAACCAAATGGATGTCCAAATTGCGGACTGCAATATTGGAAAAGGAAACAATTTTACGACAGGCCATCATCCACGAAATGGGAAAAACCTATGAAGGCTCATACGAAGATATCGAGGCCATTACCAATGCCTTGGAGTTTTACCCCAAAGCCATGTCAGAAATCAAAGACGAGGCCATTCCCGACCCGGAAAACACCCACAAACATGTGATGGTTCACCAAGCGGCAGGTGTAGCAGTCGCCTATTTGGCTTGGAACTTTCCCCTGCTCAATGTAGGATTTAAAATTGGCCCAGCACTGGCCTCCGGCTGTAGTTTGATCATCAAACCTTCAGAAATCTCACCCGTATCCGCCTATTTACTTGGAGAAATTTTACATGAAATCAACTTCCCTGCAGGGGTCGTCAACATCTTGACCGGGGCACCGGAAAAAGTAGCAACCACCATGACCAAAAGTAATATTCCCAGTGTAGTCACCATGATTGGTTCCACAAAAACAGGAAAACAGGTTATTGCAGACAGCAGCAGCAGCATCAAAAAACTAAGCATGGAATTGGGAGGCAATGCCCCTTTTATTGTCTTTGACGATGCCGATATGGATGCCGCCCTCGATTTGGCCGTAGGCATCAAATTCGGGAACTGTGGCCAGATCTGTGTTGCAGCCAACCGATTCTTCATTCATGAGAATATTTACGACAACTTTCTTAAAACTTATGTTGAGCGTGTAAAAAAACTCAAACTGGGCTTTGGAAAAGACAGCGATGCAGACATGGGACCGATGGTCAATCGTCAGGGGCAACAACAAATGATCGATATCCTTGCAGATGCAATCGCCAAAGGAGCTAAAATTGAAACCGGGGGAAAAATCCCTCAAGGTTTTGAAAAAGGATACTGGTTTGAACCCACTGTGCTGAGTAATGTCAACACCGAAATGCTGATCTACAAACAGGAAACTTTTGGACCCATAGCCCCTATTTTTAAATTCAAAACAGAGGATAAAGTCTTGACTTTGGCCAATGATACAGAATATGGTTTGGCCTCCTATCTGTTCACCGAAGATGTGGAACGTCAAGCCCGGTTTGCCAATGAACTCCAATTCGGTGAAGTCCAAATCAACGGAGTCAAATACGCCATCTACCTCCCCCACGGAGGCATCAAAAACAGTGGCATCGGCCACGACTGTTCGGTCTTGGCACTCAACGATTACCTCATCAAAAAAAGAGTTACCACAACCATTTAAACCAAAACAATTATGGAGATTTTATTACCTTTTCTACTGGTCATTCTGGCGAGCTTTTTTCAAGGGAGTTTCGGTTTGGGAATGAAGTATATGGAGCCTCTCAAATGGGAGGTCTGGTGGATCGTTCACGTTACCATTGCCATGATTATTTTTCCCATTGCATGGGCCATTCTTGCCGTTCCCAATCTTTTTCAGGTCATCGCAAATGCACCCAGCGAAGCCCTATTTTTAGGCATGCTCTTTGGATTTTTGTGGGGTGTGGGCGGAATACTTTTTGGCAAAAGCGTACCCTATATCGGTCTTTCATTGACCTATGGCATTGTAATGGGCTTGGCCGCATCGGTGGGGTCCATTATCCCCCTTTTACAAGTCGAAAACGCCTTTTCCAATCCCGCCACCACCTATGTTATTATCGCTGTAATCATCATGTTGGTAGGGGTTGCCCTTACCGCAAAAGCAGGAATTGAAAGAGACAAATTAACAGGCGATACCAATGATCCCTCCAACATGTCCAAAGGAATATTCATTGCTGTGAGTTGTGGAGTGCTGTCGGCTTTACTCAATGTAGGATTTGCCAACGCCACACCGGTTGCACTGGAAGCCGAAAAAATGGGAGCCATCACCCGCAACAGCAGTTTGGCAGCCTGGGTCGTAGTACTTTTGGGGGCCTTTACCATGAATTTAGGCTATGCAGTGGTACTATTATTTAAGAATAAAAGCTGGAATTCCTTTCGAGCCCCGGCATCGGGAAATGCCTACAAATGGGCGATTTTGGCAGGGCTGTTTTGGTTTGCCGCCCTGGGCATCTATGGACAAGGTTCTGCTTTAATGGGAACCATGGGTCCCATTATTGGGTGGCCCATGCTTTTGGGATTGTCCCTTATCATCAGCAACATTTGGGCAGTGAGATCCGGAGAGTGGAAAGACGCCAAAAAACCCTTTCAACTCATGTTGGTCGGTTTGGCCATCATCATTTTAGCCAGTGGTTTACTGGGCTATTCCAATACATTATCTTAGTATGGGACAAGTCATCTCCGGTTTTGGTGAACTTCTTTTAAGACTCAGTCCACAAGTACATGAAGACCTGATTGTCCAATCGGATGCTTTGGAAATGGGATTTGCAGGTGCCGAAGCCAATATACTGGCCGACCTCTCCCATTGGGGCCAAGCCACACAATTCATCACCGCTTTACCCGAAAACCCCTTGGGCAAAAAAGCATTGATGTTCCTCAACCAAAATGGGGTGGGTACCCAAAACATTTCCATGGATAAAGGAAGAATGGGAACCTATTATATAGAGCACGGCACTGCCATCAGAGGAACTCAGATTACCTATGACCGCAAGGAGTCTTCTTTTGCAAAATGGAATTTAAGCGAAAAAGATTGGGAAAATTTCCTGGAAAACAGCTCCCATTTTGTGGTTACCGGAATCACCCCCGCCCTTTCGGAAAGCTGTCAAAAATCCCTTTTAAACGGATTTAAAATGGCACAAAAAACAAATTGTAAAGTCGTATTTGATCTGAATTTCAGACGCAGTCTTTGGTCGGCACCAACTGCCAAAAAATCCTTTTCCGAAATACTGCCCTATGTAACAATTCTAATGGGCAACATCGGTTCTGTAAATGATGTATTTGATGCCCAAATAAAAACCCAAAATGATTTTGATGCCTTGACAGAAGCCACCAAAAAAGCCATTGATTTCATCTCGCAATTGGGAAATTTTGAAACCATAGCCATGACCATCCGGCAACAGATCAATGCCACCGAGAACGTATTGGGAGGAATGGTAAAACAGGGAGATAAAGTATGGTCAAGTCTTTCAATTCCAACCACCATAAAAGACCGATTGGGAGGGGGAGATGCCTTTGCCGCCGGTATCCTTTTTGGTAAGCTCTCCAATTGGGAAATGCAAAAAACCCTTGATTTTGCCACCGCTGCCTTCGCCACGACCCAAACCCTCAAAGGAGACATCAATTATCTAAGTACAAAAGAAATACTATCGGTAAGTGAAGGCAACCTCAAAGGCCACGTAAAAAGATAAAACATGTCACGAACCAATTTCTTAGAACAACTATTAGCAACCAAGATGATCGCCATCATTCGCCTGTCGGAGTCCGAACCCATTTTTGAACTGGCAAATGCCCTTCATCGAGGCGGTATCAAAGCCATAGAGGTAACCATGGGAACGCCCAATGCTTTGGAAGAAATCAATAAGCTGTCCCAAATAGAAGGGGTCATTCCCGGCGTAGGTTCGGTCATCGATGCAAAAACCGCCCAAGCCGCTATCGAGGCCGGTGCCCAATTTGTGGTCACGCCGGTCAGCAAACCCGAAGTGATACAAATGGCGCATCAATACCAAAAACCCATTCTTTCGGGTGCCATGACCCCTTCAGAAATTTTACAAGCCTACGAATGGGGGGCAGATGTGGTCAAACTTTTTCCCGCTGCCGATTTTGGCCTGTCCTACTTCAAAGCCGTAAAAGCCCCCATGCCCCATATACCCATTATGCCTACCGGAGGGATAACGGCCGAAAACGCTGCTGAGTGGATCGCAAACGGAGCCGTTTGTCTGGGCGTAGGGAGTAGCTTGATGAATAAAAAATTAATTGAAGAAAGAGATTTTGACGCCATCACAGCCATGGCTCGGGCAATGACAGAGGCCATTAAAAATTGATTTTAGATGGGCGTAAAAAGACACATACATTTATTAAAAAGTCTGTTGTGGATTGTGTTCCTATGCTCTTTGGGGTGTGAAAAGCAGGAAAATAAAAACCTTAATGTATTGCTCATCATGATCGATGACCTGAACGATTGCATCGAAACCCTCAAAGGACATCCCCAAACTTTAACGCCAAATATGAGTAAGTTGGCCCGATCAGGAGTGGCTTTTCTCAATGCCCATACCAATGCCCCCATGTGTGGGCCTTCTCGATCCAGCATGATGATGGGCGTTTACCCCCACCACTCATTGAATTTTTTTCAAGCCCCCTGGTTTAAGAATTCCACCCTAAACAACACCCGATCCCTCTCAGAGCAATTCAGACAAGCAGGTTACCAAACTCTTGGAACAGGCAAGGTACTCCACCACCTTAAAAAAGAAAATTGGGATCATTATGAAAACCCGCCCGACTATGGCCCTGTGGTATGGGACGGCAAAAACCGCTTGGCACATCCCGATGTTCCACAGCCCTTCTATAACATAGGTTCTGTTGACGGCTCCTTGGGCCCTCTGGTCAATTTGGAAGGAAAAACTTCTCATGCAGGCAAGCCTATTCAATGGATTTATGGCTACAAAAAACAGGGCATCATTCCCATGCGATACATCAACGACAATGACCGCGACCCCACCCCGGATGAGATGAACGCTGCTTGGACGGCCAAAAAGATAAAATCCCTGGCGGATCAAAAATCCGGGAAACCTTTTTTCCTGGCCGTAGGTTTTCTCAGACCCCATACGCCATTGATCGCCCCTCAAAAATACTTTGACCGATTTCCGCTCGACAAAATCCAAGTCAGCCTAAAAAAAGTAAAAGACCAACAAGACACCTTTCTGGAAGTTTCCTATGAAAAAGGTGATGTTTTTACACTCGAGATGGGAGCGAAAATGTTCAACCAAATCACCGCCTCCTATGGCAGTGAAGAAGAAGGATTAAAACGATGGACGCAAGCCTACTTGGCCTGTGTGGCCGCAGTTGACGACAACGTGGGCCAGGTGATGGATGCCCTAAATCAAACCCACCTCAAAGACAATACTGTGGTGGTATTGGCCTCTGATCACGGCTTTCATATGGGCGAAAAGGACTATTTGTACAAAAATTCTTTGTGGGAAAAAAGCACCCGTATTCCCCTGATCATGAGGGTCCCGGGTATGACTAAGGCCAATACCTCCATTAACAAAGCAGTATCGCTCATTGATGTTTATCCCACCTTGGTGGACTTGTGTGGTTTGTCTTGGGAAACCCAAAAAAACGAAAAAGGGCATCCCTTGGACGGATACAGCATGAGGGAATTGTTGGAAAATCCCACTGCCAAAACCTGGAAAGGCGACCGCCCGGCACTGACCGTTGTCTATGCTGGAAACGATTATGAAGCCAAACCCCATATGCAACACTATGCCATCAAAACCGACCGTTACCGCTACATCCTATACAACAATGGAAAAGAGGAATTGTACGATCACCAGAATGACCCCAATGAATGGAACAATCTGGTATTTTCAGAAAACCGAGCTAATGAACTGCTAAAAAACCTCCGCCTACAAATGGTCCAAATGCTAGACCCCATAGAATTTAACGGATTAAAAGAAATAAAATGAAGTTTTTCAAAAACATTTTACTCCCCATTTTGCTGTTGATTGCCCAACTGAACTTTGCCCAAGAGGAAATTTCCTTAAATGGCAATTGGGAGATCGTTTTTGACCACGACAATGAGGGGGCCCAATCCATGTGGCACCAAAATGAGGTCTTTCAAAAGTTGGAAGACAAAAGAAAAATCAAGGTACCCGGCAGTTGGGAATTGATCGAAAAAGACTATGAGGGAGTCGCTTTTTACCGTTATGCCTTTACTGTTCCTGAAAATTGGGAGGGAAAAGTTATCCGTCTTCAATTTAATGCGGTCAACTATCTTTCGGAAATCTGGCTCAACAATGAAGTTGTCGGTTACCACGAAGGAGGATTCACCCCCTTTGAGTTTAGGGTGGACAATATGATCCAAGCAGGGAAAGAAAATATATTGACGCTTAGGGTGGTCGGCCCCATCATTTTATCGGATAAAAATATTGATGGTGTAGGTGCGCTGCAAACGCCCCAATGGCGGGGAGGAATTTCGGGTGGTATATGGCAAAATGTTAGATTGGTCTCCTCGGGAAACAGCTATATAAAAGATGTTTTCGTGGAACCCAGCATCAACGACAATACCGCTACTTTTCATTTAACACTGGATCATACGGCCATCAAAAGTGAGCAAATCGAAGTTGAAATCCGTCTTAAAGAAGCTGTAAATAAAGAAAATAAAGTCGCCTCCAACAGCGAGCTCCTCAAACTACAACCGGGGTTAAATCATCACAAAGTGGTGATGCAAATCCCTGACGCACAATATTGGTCACCCAACGATCCTTTTCTTTATCAAGCCACTGTAAGTCTAAAAAACCAACAAAAAATTTCGGACGATTGGCACCATCGTTTTGGATTGCGAGCACTGACGATCAAAGACCAGGATTTTTACCTCAATGAAAAACGGATTTACATCAAAGCCACTTTTTTTGAAGGGCTCTATCCCAATGGTATTGCCCATCCGGATTCTGAGGAAATGGCGCGAAAGGAAATCCGTTTGGCCAAAGAGGCCGGCTTTAATATGATTCGTCCGTGGCGTCATCCTATGCCCCCCATGTGGTTGGATTTGGCCGACGAAATGGGGGTCATGGTCGTGGGCAGTCCTGCTTTGGAATGTATGGGGTTGCCACTGTCCTCCCCCTATCTTCCCTCCAGGGTCACCCGAGAAGTAGAACAAACCATACTCAAAGACCGCAACCGAACCTGTATCGTACAATGGGAATTGTTCAACGAATTACACCGTCCGGTACTGAATCAATTGATGCGCCCCATGGCCATGCTTACCCGTGAGCTCGACCCCAGCCGCTTGATCCTGGATGAATCCGGGGGTTGGGCCTTTGGTGCCAATATGTATTTGCCCAACGAAAAAGAACCGACCAAATTCAACGACATTCACAATTATGCCGGAGCCTACATCAATGAAAAAATCTACAACAGTTATGTATCCATGGCCATGACCGAGGAAGAAAAAAAGGCCACGGGCTTGGGGAAATTTAAAAGGGAGGGCAAATCAAAAGTAGTACCCGGTATGATGTCTTTTTTGTCAGAATTGGGTTATGGAAGTTTGGCAGAATTGGTATCGGTCAACAAAAAATTTGAAGCAGAAGGCAACCCCTTGACCCCTGCCTACCGTTATCACAAGCGATTGCACGAGGAACAACAACAAATGTTGATCGAAACAGGGCTAAAATCACTCTACCCCGACATGAAACAGTTCTATTTGGAGCAACAACAGGTCCACGGCACCGCCAATAAAAGAATGATCGAGGCCATTCGTTCCAATCCCCACATGGACGGCTATTGCGTTCACGCCCTTACCGGTGGCGATTGGATTTTGGGAGCAGGCCTGTTAGACCTTTGGCGGAACCCTAAATCCTATGCCTATGAAGCGACCAAAGCGGCCAACCAAGCTCGGATTGTTTCCATCAGAACCCTACCCAGAAATGTATATGCCCAAAAAGGAACCTCCCTAAAAATTACCGGGATCAATGATCTGGATTCGGTGGAGGTCTCCTACCAAGTTACCATCCGTTCCCAAACGGGTAAAGTGGTCTTTGAAAAAAGTTTTAACTCCAAATGGAAGTCCGGGATTAGCCACCTATTCAGTCAAAAAATCAATACCGATCAATGGATTGGCCACTATACCGTAAAAGTAAAAGTGAGAGACAAGGACAACCAATTACTGACTGAAAATTTTATAGATTTTGAAGTTTTCAACTCAGAGGATCTAAAAGTCCCAAAAGCAAAAGTAGCGGTATTGGACTTTAAAGGAAACCTTAAAAACTTCCTCCATAAGAGCAATGTAAAAACCATAGATTTTAATCAAAGTACTCCAAAGAATATTCCCGTACTGGTCAGTACTCATAAAGCGGAAAACGAAAAAGAACTCAGGCATTTTGAACGCCTGTTAAAGTTTGTTGAGGATGGAGGCACCGCCGTTTATTTGGATCGCTTAAAGGACAGTGTAAAAACAGAAAGTGCCGTCACCCCCTTTACTGCCCGAGTGCATCCCTCCAAAGGCTTGTGGACCTGTATTCCACATATCACCGGGGATCACCCCATTTTTGAAGGACTCCAAGGCAATGGTTTTCTGAGAAATACCTATGAAAACATTTGGCCCCAAAGAAGCCTGAGAAACCTCAAAGTAAATGGCGTAAAGGTTCCCGAAAAACCCATAGTCGCCTCTATTGCCTTTGATTGGTTTTCCAGGGGGCACAAGATGGGATATCAAGGGCCCGGCCCTTCCTGGTGGGGCGCCGATATGACGATTGTCCCGGTAAAAAAAGGACAATACTTGCTGTCTCAATTTCAACTGTTGGAAAACTTGGGGAATGACCCTGTTGCAGATAAAATGATTTTTAACATCATTAGATTTTTAACTCCCAAAGAATAGAAAGTATGCGTAATCTTATTGTTTTTGTCCTCGGTTGTATCCTATCCCAATCCCTCTTTGGTCAAAACCTATGGGATACCGGTAGGGTCAAAGGCGAATGGACGACCGATGAAAAAGCCCAACAAACCAATGCGTGGAAGGCCCAGTGGATTTGGTTAAGCAAGGAAGAGGAAAGCCATACCATGCTGAGCCGTAAAAGCTTTATCATGGGCGAACTGCCTCAAAAGGCCATTTTGAAAATAACCGCCACCTCTCACTACAAACTCTACATCAATGGGCAATACCTGCTCCAAGGGCCTGCCAGAAGTGCCCCCCATCACCAATCCTTCGATCAATTGGAAATCACCTCTTTGCTCGAAAAAGGCATCAATACCATTGCCGTAAAAGTACATTACCAAGACGGACAACAATCCTATCACTTCCAATCAAGACCCGGATTATTGGCCCAACTCAATCTGTCTTTTGGTACTGACGAGCTGTCTCTCTCCACGGATAAAAGCTGGAAAGTCAAAGCCGATCCGACTTGGGACAATGAGGCTCCACCGATCAATCGATTTCAGGATTTGGTCAATGACAAAGTCGACTTTAGAAAAAAAATCGAGGGATGGTATAACCCTACTTTTGATGACAGTACTTGGCCATCGGCCACACAGATATACCGGAATGTAGGCTGGCCTGCCCATCAAAAAAACAACTTGGCAGGAGCCACCACCTTGCCTTGGATCAACCTCATACCCAGAGACCTTCCCTACCTGATTGAGACCGATTGGGTAACCACCAACCTGATCAAAGCGGAGCAAATCGAAAGCCCCAATATTGACATAATGCCACCCATTTCGATTAAGCCCGCTCAAGAACTCAACATTGACCCTAGTATTCCTTTTATTTTAAAAAGTTCGAAAAAGGGAAAATCTTGGTTTTTACTCTATGACTTTGGAGAGATCATCACTGGAAACCCACGCCTTTCCATCGAGGGTGAAAGAGGAACAAAAGTAGATGTCCTAACGGCCCCCTACCAAATCAATGGTTTTTTTAGGCACACTGTCGTACATTCCAACTTTAGGGATCAAATCATTTTATCCGGAGGTTTGGATCAATGGGAATCCACCTATTTTAAACCTTCCCGATATTTAGCCTTGGTCATTCATTCCCAAGATCCGGTCAAAGTCGTTCAAGTAGGCAGCCGCCAATTGCAATATCCCTTCCAACGCAAGGGGCATATCCAAAGTGTAGAAGCCCCATGGATATTGCGTTACTTTAATGCAACCGATAAGACCATCAAAGCCTGCACCAGCGATGCTTATACCGACAATTATCGGGAGCGACGGCAATACGCCCAAACTGGCTATTACGGAGCCATGGGCAACCATTGGATTTTTGGAGACACTGCATTGCAAAGACGCTACTTGATACAAACGGCTCAAGAACAAGAGGCCAATGGCATCATGCCTGCCTATGCCCCTCTGAAAAGTAACGATTATATGATCATTCTGGATTCCAATTTACTTTGGATCAGAAGCCTCTATCAATATTATTTGTTTTCCGGCGACCGGATCACTACCCAAAAATTATTGGGCAGTGCACTCAAACTCATGACATTGATCCACAGTTTTACAGATGATTTGGGGCTGATCAACAACCCGCCTTACCCCTACTGGTTGGATCATTCCGACTTGGATCGTGCCGGAGCAAACTTTACTTTAAATGCGCACTACCTGGGAGCGCTAAAGGATCTTACTCAATTACTGCAGTGGCTGGATAAAGAAGAGGAAGCAACGGTTTTTGTCCAAAGGGCTGGTATTTTAAAAAGTTCGTTGAGGGATCGTTTTTGGAATGCAGAAAAGGGCTTATTTGCCGATGCTTTATTGGAAAAAGGGTTTTCTAATAAATATAGTGAACATGCCAATGGAATGGCATTGGCCCTTAAAATTGCCGATAAAGATCAAGGCAGATCAATCGTCGAAAAACTGCTGGCCGATGATCCCAATCTGTTTATCAAAAGAGCAACCGGAATGACCATAGTGACCCCTGCCCTATCTTATTTTTTGCACAAAGGCATTGCCCAATACGGCCATGTAGACGCTTCATTTGATTTGCTTCGTAAAAGATTCGATCATATGTTGGCCCCCCAATACAACGGAACCCTTTGGGAAGAGTGGTGGCTGGACGGTACCGGTAGAAGCGGGAAACTGGACAATCGGATCACCCGATCCGATGCACAAACCGAAAGTGCTTTTATGCCTGCACTGTTTGCAGAATTTCTTTTGGGGGTACAACCTTCAATGCCAGGAATGAAGGAAATGACCCTAGAACTGCCCCAAACGAAGATCAAAAAAATAAACTCCGGTATTCCCACTCCCTTGGGCCCTTTTGTGGTCAAATGGAATCGCACCAACGCTAGGGAAAAGCTGCTCCAGCTCGAAGTTCCTGAAGGGATGGTCGTCAGGCTTGATCTGAACAGCTTGGAAATCCCCGC
>JBESZM010000033.1:0-25512 GCA_041254175.1 Flavobacteriaceae bacterium
CAAGACATTTGTAAAACTCCACTGGATGAATTGTATCAATAAGCCCTGCTCTATGAATTTTTCTTACAAAGCTTTTTTAATTCCCTTCCTTTTACTGTTATTTTTTAAAACCGCAAGGGGTCAAAAGATCAATGAGGATTACGTCCTAAAAATCGGAAAAATTTCGGAAAAAATCATTTTAGACGGTGAGCTCAGCGAAAGCATCTGGGAGACTGCCGACGTGGCCGATAATTTTTCCATGATCCTCCCGCAAGACGACCGAAAGGCCACCCAGTTTTCTGAGATAAGAATGGCCTATGATGATAAAAACATTTATCTCGCTGTAATTTTCTTTAACAATAGTGTCAAAGGCGATTATGTAGTGGAATCCTATAAAAGAGACTTCAGTTTTGGTAAGAACGATAATTTTATTGTGGCCATAGACCCCTTTAACAACATGAACACCGGTTTTGCTTTTGGACTCAATGCCTATGGCGCCCAATGGGACGGAACCATGTTCAATGGGCGAAGCGTAGATTTAAACTGGGATACCAAGTGGTATTCTCAGGTATCCTTCAATGATGAAAAATGGATCGCAGAAATAGCCATACCCTTCAAATCCATACGTTACAAAGATTATCTCACCGAATGGGGGATCAGTTTTAGCCGGTTGGACCTTAAAGCCAGTGAAAAGTCGGGTTGGACTCCGGTACCCCGGCAATTTCCATCCATTACGATGGCCTATTCGGGTGTTTTGGCATGGGACGCCCCTCCTCCCACCCAAGGCTCTAATATTTCCTTTATTCCTTACCTCTCCGGTGAGATCGACAGTCCCCAAAAGAACATCAGTGATCACCAGTTGAATGCCGGTGCTGATGTAAAACTCAACCTGACCTCCTCGCTCAACCTGGACATCACCCTTAATCCCGATTTTTCTCAGGCTGAAGTCGACCAACAAGTGACCAATCTGGATCGTTTTGAACTTTTCTTTCCCGAAAGAAGACAGTTTTTTTTGGAAAATGCAGACCTCTTTGGCAACTTTGGATATGACAACATTCGACCGTTTTTCTCCAGGCGTATTGGGCTTGAAAATCCCATTATTGGGGGGATTCGGCTCAGTGGAAATATAGACGAAAAATGGAGGGTTGGTCTGCTGGACATTCAAACGCAAGAGGATACAGAAAAAGGTTTGTCTGCAGAGAATTTTGGGGTTTTCAGTTTGCAACGCAAAGTTTTGGATCGCTCGACCATCGGAATGATTTTTGTCAACAAACAAAGCCTGGGCGAACTTGAAAACACGAACACTACAAACGCAGAATACAACCGAAATTTCGGACTGGAATACAACTATTTTTCGGCGGATAATCTATGGAACGGTAAATTGATGTACCTCAAATCTTTCAGTCCGGGGGTGAGCGATGACGATGTCATCTTTGCCTCTAACCTCACCTACAACAACAATCATTTTTTGGGGTCCCTACAAGCAGAATACGTAGGGGAAAACTACAATGCCGAAGTAGGCTATGTCCCCCGAACCCGTTACTATAAATTTGACACCACCGTCAAATACTTGTTTTTCCCCGGACAAGATTCAAAGGTTTTGTCCCACGGCCCATCGATCGGCAGCATACAATATTTCAATTTTGAGGGAACGGGTATCGATCGCGGAACGGAGTTGGGCTATGAAGTGAATTTTAAAAACAGAAGTGAAATGATGCTCACTTTTGAAAATCAATTCATCGTCCTACAAAGTCCATTTGACCCCATAAGGACAGGAATACGCAGTCTTGAGGCCCTGACAGAACACCGGTGGAACAGCATCAATTTTGAGTACAACTCCAAACCCCAAAGCCTTTTTACTTATGCCCTCAAATCCTCCTTCGGAGGTTACTTCCAAGATGGGAAAAGGTGGCTATTCTTCAGTGAAATGGGCTACCGATTTCAACCCTATGTGGAATTGAACTCCTTGGTAAGCTACAACCACATTACGCTCGAAGAGCCCTGGGGAACCAATGGATTCTGGTTGTTGGGGATTAAATCGAATTTCACTTTTACCAAAAATATTTTCTTTTCCAATCTCTATCAATACAACGAGCAACAAAAGCTGTGGAATTTTAATTCCCGTTTTCAATGGAGATATAAACCTGCATCGGATATTTTTTTGGTGTTTAACAGCAGCGATTCCAATATGCTGGTACCCAACAGAAATTGGAACTTAACCCTTAAAATCAATTATTGGATCAACCTCTGAGCCGATTTTAAAAGGCATAGCCATTGGGCTGTTTTGCCCTTTGTCGATGTTGTTCCAAGCCCGATTGCAACCAGTCCTTATAGGTTGCCGTATCGGTATATTGAATGGGAGGGTTGAGTAGGGTTGCATCGGCCGACATTAAAACATAGTACGGCTGGGAGGCAGAAGCAAAATTTAGGCTCTGAAAAGTCGCCCACTTTTCCCCTACGGTTTTGATGGTTTTGATCCTTCGGTTGGGATATTGAAAGTTAAACTGTAGTGCTTCGGGCAATTCTTTGCGATCGTCTACATAGAGTGAAATGATCACAAACTCCTCATTCAACAAACGGAATACCTCGGGTCGGGACCACACATTTTCTTCCATTTTTCTACAATTGACACAGGCCCAACCGGTAAAATCCAATAAGATAGGTTTGTCTTCGGCTTCAGCATAAGCCCTACCCGTTTCATAATCCTTAAAACAATTCAATCCGAGAGGACATTCTGAATCTGAGGGGTAAACACTATAAAATACGGGAGGAGGAAATCCACTCAATAGAGTGAGTCGTCCGTCTTGATTTTTTCCCAAACCGGGGATCAAATAGAAAATAAAGATCAATACCAAAAAAGTAAAAAATCGTTGGACTTTTGAAATTTTAGTTCCTTTTACATCATGTGGAAAGCGCAACCATCCCATGAGGTATACAAATAATAAAACAGCGATCACCAACCATATACTCACAAAAATCTCGCGCTTGAGTATCCCCCAATGCCCCACCAGATCGGCGTTGGACAAAAACTTTAAGGCCAATGCCAATTCCAAAAAGCCCAAGGTTACTTTGACCTTGGTCATCCATCCACCCGATTTGGGAATGGATTTGAGGGCGTTGGGGAAAAAGGCCAAAAATCCAAAGGGTAGGGCCAGGGCAAATCCAAAACCGGCCATTCCAACGGTGAGTTGGTCAGCTCCACCCTCTGCCGTTAGTGAACCGGCGAGCAACGAACCCAAGATAGGGCCCGTACAAGAGAAGGATACAATGGCCAAAGTAAGCGCCATAAAAAAGATCCCCAACACTCCACCACCGGCAGAGGCAGCATCAGAACGATTCCCCCAACTGCTGGGCAAGGTCAATTCGTAATAGCCAAAAAATGAAAAGGCAAAAAAGACAAATACCGCAAAAAAGATCAGGTTCATCACTATATTGGTCGATAGCGTATTTAATATTTGAGGGTCGAGCGCATCCAAAAAGTGAAAGGGTAAACTCATCAAGATATAGATCAACAGTATAAAAAACCCATAAAGTAAGGCACGTCCCACCCCTTTGCTTTTGCTTACACTCTGCTTAAGAAAAAAGGAAACCGTAAGGGGTATCATTGGAAAAACACAAGGCGTAAGCAGCGCAATCAAGCCGCCGATAAAACCCAATAAAAACAAGTTGAACAAAGGGTTATCACTTTTTTGGCTTTGATTTTTCTCTAAAAACTCGCTGTTTTTCAAGGATAATTGCAATGCCTCCGATTTTTTTAAACTTTCCGGATCAACGGTTTTTTGTATTACTGCAATGGCTTTGGAGGGATCCAAAACAAAGCGAAAGGGTTCACTTCTGAAAATACAAATTTTGTCATCACAGGCTTGAAAATTGATCTCTCCAGAGACTGTCCCCAGCTCGGGTTGGAGCAATCGGATTTTTTGCCGGAAAGTTGCCTCCCCCTCAAACCAAGATAAATCCATTTCAAAAATAGGATCGAAGGCCGTGACGGTTTTACTTTCTTCAGTTTTTCCAAGCAATTCAAAAGCAGTATCTGCCCCTTCAAAGACAAACTCGGTAGGCAAAGGGCCGTCTTTGGGAAGGTTTTGTGAATACAAATGCCATTTGGGTTGCATGACTGCTCTAAAAATCAATACGTATTCGGTATCCGTGGTCTTTTCTATGTCGGTCGTCCAAACCACGGGTTCTTGTGCCTGGAGTCCCAGTGTCCAAAAAAATAATAGAAAAAAGCCTTTTTTAATCATCGTAGCGAATTAACCATTTGTCTTTTGTGTCAGCATTGGCCAAAAAACGCTGATCAGCCCTTTTACCTACCACCCAAACAATGTCATCCCCGGAACACAATAACCATTGTGCTTCCTTTTCCAAAAGGGAATATTTCTCGTCTTTAAAATATTTGCTCAATTTCTTGCTTCCCTTCAAACCGTTGGGATAAAAATAATCACTTTGTTTCCATTTTCTCAGTATTAAAGGAAACTTTAACTTGGATTTGTCTAACATTAGGCTTTTAGAATCTACTTTTTTAAAGGTTTTTTCTTGGGTAAAAAGAAGCCTTAGGGGAGTATCAATAGTGGTCAATCCTGAGGCAATAGAATGGGATTCGGATGGAGACGCTTCAATGGGGGTCAATAAAAAACACGCCCTGTCTTTGACCAATCGGTGGGTATTGGAAAAGAGTTGTTTTCCACTTTGTGAATGCATCAACTGCTTGAGGTCTGCCAAGTTCCCAAAGCCGTAGGGGGCAAACAACGCATGCAGGTAATAATTCAATGAAGACAGGCCTTTCAAAACATCGATTGAAATTTTAAACCCTTGTTTTTGTGGGATAAAATTGTTCTTTTTAAACTTACTAATAACATCCTCCAAAACGTCTTGAGCCTCGCCCAAATGTTTGAGTGTTTCTTGAAACTGCTGATCAAAATTAGGATCCTTTTTTTTCCACTGCGGGATCACCTGGTGTCGGAGTGCATTGCGGAGATAATCTGTTTTTGCATTGGACAGGTCTTCCCGCCATTGAATTTTATTTTCCAAAGCGTATTGCATAATCTCCTCACGGGAAAAAGACAACATGGGACGTAAGATTTTTCCTCTACGCTCCGGGATACCCAATAGGCCTCTAAGACCTGTACCCCGCATGGCATTGATCATAAAGGTTTCCAGCGCATCATCGGCATGATGGGCCACCAAAATCAAGTCATAGTCATTCTGCTCGGATAAGGTGTCAAACCATCGGTAGCGCAACTGCCGTGCTGCCATCTGAATGGATACTTTTTTTTTAAGTGCATAGACTTGGGTATCAAAGTTTTGAACATGGCATTCCAAACCTTTTTCCAGGGCCAAATTTTGTATCCAATTAGCATCCTCTTTACTTGCCTGACCTCGTAATTGAAAATTACAATGGGCCAGGGCGGGCCTGAGCCCCGATTTCAAACAAAGGTCCAACAAGACACAACTGTCTACACCCCCACTCAAAGCCAAAAGTAATCTTTGATCCTTGAGGATGACTGAGTTATCCGACAAATACTTTTGGAACTTTGTAAGCATATACAAAATTAAGGATTTTGTCACAGCCCGTTTCCAAAAATATCAAGTGAAAATATCATTTGGAAAAAGTAAAGCAAGCAAATGTGATCTATGAATATTTTATGACGATTTTGCAAAAAAAAATAAAATTCGGATATTTGCATTTCAAATGAAAGATGCAACGACATACTCCTTGGAAACCGCCGCAATTTACAGCCCGGCTCCACTTCGTCCACGCCGCCCCTAGCGGGTACATTTCTCTATTCGAGACTCAGGTGCGTCCGGTCTCATTTTCCAAAACTTATAACCTATTTTTTCAATCTAAAAACGTTTGTCAATAATGGAATTGATTATTGCCAATTCAAAACATATTATACACGCCCAAGACATCAGTACATGCATCGGCGAATCAGCCAAAATGAGAGGTACAGGTATCGCCCGAAGGAGTCCGGAGTACATCAGTAAAAAGATGGAAGCAGGCAATGCCGTCATTGCCTTGGAAAACAATGAATTCGCCGGCTTTTGCTATATCGAAGTTTGGGGTCATGGAAAATACGTGGCCCACTCCGGTTTGATCGTCTCCCCCGATCACAGAGGTAAAGGGCTGGCTAAGCAAATCAAACAAAAAGTGTTTGATTTGTCTAAAAAGAAATTTCCCGATTCTAAAATATTTGGAATTACCACCGGAAAAGCGGTGATGCGGATCAATTTTGAGTTGGGTTACCAACCCGTTGATTTTTCTCAACTTACGGACGATCCCGATTTTTGGAAAGGCTGTCAAACCTGTAAGAATTATGATGTGCTGACCCGAACAGAAAGAACTATGTGCCTGTGTACGGGCATGTTGTATGACCCAAGACAATGATAAATCTACAGTAAATCAGAAATGGAAAATAAAAAATTAGTATTGGCCTACAGCGGCGGTTTAGACACCTCCTATTGCTTGATGAAACTTTCTCAAGAAGGCTATCAGGTTCACGCCATCAGTGTCAATACAGGAGGATTTGATGCTATGGAAGTGGAGGAAATGAAAGCCAAAGCCCTGCAGATGGGAGCCCATACCTATCAATCCATCAATGCACTAGACTCCTTTTACGAAAAGGTGGTCAAATATTTGGTATTCGGTAATGTTCTCAAAAACAACACCTACCCCCTATCGGTCAGTGCAGAGCGAATTGTTCAGGCCATGGAAATCGTAGCCTATGCCAATCAGATTGGCGCCGATGCCATTGCCCATGGAAGTACAGGAGCAGGAAACGATCAAGTGCGGTTTGATCTGATATTTCAGGTCATGGCACCGGATATTGAGATCATCACCCCCATCAGAGACCAACAGCTTTCCAGAGAAGCCGAAATCGCTTACCTCAAAGAAAATGGAGTGGCCTTGTCGTGGGAAAAAGCACAGTACTCCATCAATCAAGGTTTGTGGGGAACCAGTGTGGGCGGTAAGGAAACCCTGACCTCCCACGATAGCCTTCCCGAATCGGCTTATCCAAGTCAATTGGAAAAACAAGAAGCCCAAAAAGTAACCCTGCATTTTGAAAAAGGGGAATTGGTAGGAATCGATGGCCAGATGGACAATCCGGTCAATAACATCATCAAATTACAAAAGCAAGCAAAAAAATTTGGTGTTGGCAGAGACATCCATGTGGGAGACACCATCATAGGGATCAAAGGCAGGGTTGGTTTTGAAGCTGCTGCCCCTCTTTTGATCATCAAAGCCCATCACCTGCTCGAAAAACATACCTTAAGCAAATGGCAACAATTTCAGAAGGAACAACTGGGAAATTTTTATGGGATGCTGCTCCACGAAGGACAATATCTGGATCCGGTCATGCGGGACCTAGAAGC
Source organism: Flavobacteriaceae bacterium (assembly GCA_041254175.1). Classification (GTDB taxonomy): domain Bacteria; phylum Bacteroidota; class Bacteroidia; order Flavobacteriales; family Flavobacteriaceae; genus UBA8316. Next base: position 7,354 of record JBESZM010000033.1, read on the forward strand.
CTTTTTGAGCAACAGTCAAACAACGGTTAGCGGAAAGGTTTTCGTAACCCTCCACCCCTATCGATTTGAACTCAACGGTATTGAATCAGATCACGACCTGATGAATGCCGCTTTTGGCAGCTATGGGGAAGAAAACAAGGGTTGGTCAGCCGATGACGCCAAGGGTTTTATTAAACTAGTTTCCAACCAAAACAAAATATACCAATTCGTAAATAAAGAAAAATGAAAAAAGTAGGCATTATTGGGGGTTCAGGTTATACCGGAGGAGAATTGATCCGATTGGTATTACACCACCCCGCATTGGAATTGGATTTTGTGTACAGCACCACCAGACCGGGAACACCAATGCACGATACCCATGCAGATTTACTGGGCAGCGGAGCACCGGATTTTACAGCAACCATTAACCCAGATGTCGATGTGGTATTCCTCTGTGTGGGGCATGGCAAATCGGTTGGGTTTTTGGAAAAAAATCAATTTTCTAAAAATACGGTCATCATTGACTTGAGTAACGATTTTAGATTGAAAAAAGACACCCAATTTCAGGACTACGATTTTGTATATGGATTGCCGGAAAATCAGCGAGAGAAGATCGAAAAAGCCAATGCCATTGCCAATCCCGGTTGTTTTGCAACAGCCATTCAACTGGCTCTTTTGCCATTGGCCAAAGCCGGAATGATCCAAGAAGCAGTCCATGTCAACGCCACCACAGGCAGTACAGGCGCGGGGGTGGGATTAAGTCCCACCGGGCATTTCAGCTGGAGAAATAACAATATCTCTTGGTACAAACCCTTCACCCATCAACATTTGGGTGAAATTGGGGAAACTCTGGGAGCACCCAAAATATATTTTCTCCCCCAAAGGGGAAATTTTACGAGGGGGATCTTTGCCAGTTGCTACACCCCTTTTGACGGTGAACTCAACAAAGCAGTTGAAATGTACAAGGAGTATTACAAAAATCATCCTTTTACACACGTATCGGACAATGAGCTTACTCTAAAACAAGTAGTAAACACCAATCATTGTGCCTTACATTTACATCAATTTGAGAACCAATTGCTGATCACATCGGTCATTGATAATTTGGTCAAAGGTGCCTCAGGTCAAGCCGTACAGAATTTGAACCTCATCATGGGATGGGAAGAAGATTTAGGCCTACAACTCAAAGCCAGTGTGTTTTAAAAATTAAAAAGAATAAAAATGAAAATAGCCATCATCGGATCAGGGAATTTGGGATTGAGTATTGCCAAAGGATTGGTATACAACAATACCTATACTTCACTTTACCTGACCAAAAGAGACCTCAGTGCCATCGAAAAATGGGAAGAATACAACAATGTCAAAATCACTTCGGACAATCAAGAGGCTGTAAAAAATGCTGACATCATCATCTTTACGGTACAGCCCCGACAGTTTGACGGCATCTTAGAGGAAATCAAAGCTGTATTGACCGACAAACATGTCTTGATCTCTGCCATTACGGGCTACAGCATCAAGCGAATGGAAGACCAATTGGGAGGGAATTATCCCATCATCCGAAGTATGCCCAACACTGCCATTTCGGTAGGGAAATCGATGACCTGTTTATGTTCTAATGCAGTAGGAGAAAAAAGGATTGCTATTGCAGAGGCCATTTTCAATGGTCTGGGAACCACCATCAAAATCGCTGAGAAACAAATGCAGGCTGCTACGGTGGTTTGTGCCAGTGGAATCGCCTTTTGGATGCGACTGATTCGCGCCACTACCCAAGGGGGGGTCCAAATGGGTTTTGATGCGGATGAATCCATGCGCATGTCAATGTATACAGCTCTGGGAGCTGCAAGTCTATTGATTGAAACCGACTCCCATCCCGAAACCGAAATAGATAAAGTCACCACTCCTCAAGGCTGTACCATTACCGGTTTAAACGAAATGGAACACCAAGGTTTGAGTTCGTCTCTCATCAAAGGAATCATGGCTTCTTTCGAAAAAATTAATGAAATTAAAATGCAATGAAACTATTTGACGTATACCCGCTTTATGAAGTTTGCCCCGTAAAGGCAAATGATGTCCATGTTTATGACGAGGCAGGAACGGAATATTTGGATCTATACGGTGGTCATGCGGTCATTTCAGTGGGACACAGTCACCCCCATTATGTCAACCGATTACAAGAGCAATTACAAAAAATTGCTTTTTATTCCAACGCCGTAGAAAATCCACTTCAACAACAGTTGGCAGACGAAATCGGGGAACAATCTTGTTTGCACGAATACCAGTTATTCTTGTGCAGTTCCGGAGCAGAGGCCAACGAAAATGCTCTAAAATTGGCCTCTTTTCACACCGGCAAAAAAAGGGTGGTGGCCTTTAAAAACGCATTTCACGGAAGAACCTCAGCAGCCGTTGCCGCCACAGACAATCCAAACATCAATGCTCCGTTGAATCAGCAGCAACAGGTAACTTTTATTCCTTTTAACAACGCTCAGGCGTTAGAAAAAGAATTGCAAAGAGGAGATGTTTGTGCAGTGATTTTTGAACCCATTCAAGGGGTAGGCGGTCTCGATCAGCCCGAGGATGATTTTGTGTTGAAAATGGAACAATTGTGCCATCAATACGGCACCGCTTTGATCGCCGATGAGGTGCAATCCGGCTTTTCCAGATCGGGTAGCTTTTTTGCTTTTCAAAACAACAACATCAAACCCCACATCATAACTATGGCTAAGGGAATGGGTAATGGTTTTCCCGTAGGTGGTATACTGGTCCACCCCGATGTCAAACCCAAATATGGAATGCTGGGGACTACCTTTGGAGGGAATCACTTGGCCTGCACGGCTTCATTGGCGGTTTTGGAAATCCTAAAAAAAGACAAGCTCCAAAAACATGCCAAAGAAATGGAAGCCTATTTCAGAAGCAAAGCAGAAAAAATAAAAGGGGCCAAAATCAAAGGAAGAGGGCTCATGCTTGGATTGGAATTTGACTTTGAAGTGGGGCCCTTACGAAAAAGGCTCATCTATGAAAAACACATATTTACGGGGGGAAGCAGTAACAAAAACGTTTTGCGAATCCTTCCGCCATTGACCGTGCAAAAAGTTCATTTCGATCAGCTTTTTGACGCATTAGAAGATTTATTATGAAGCATTTTATCACCCTAGCGGATTTACCCAATTTTGAACAGACCATCGATTTGGCAATGGATTTAAAAAGAAATCCCACACAATCGGATGGTTTGGGCAAAGGCAAAACCCTGGGCTTGTTGTTCTTTAACCCCAGTTTAAGAACACGACTGAGCACTCAAAAAGCGGCTCAAAACTTGGGACTCCCCACCATGGTCATGAATTTTAGTCAGGAATCTTGGGCGCTGGAGTTTGAAGATGGTACCAAAATGAGTGGATTGAGATCTGAGCATGTCAAGGAAGCTGCTGCGGTGGTTTCCCAATACTGTGACATGGTCGCCATAAGGGCTTTTGCTTCCTTATCAGATAAGCAAAAAGACGAGGCTGAGATTGTATTGAGAAGCTTTGTAAAATACGCTTCGGTACCCATCATCAATATGGAAAGTGCTACCGCACACCCTTTGCAAGCCCTGGCGGATGCCATTACGATCAAGGAGTTTCAACCCACTCACAAACCCAAAGTCGTATTGAGCTGGGCTCCTCATCCCAAAGCCCTCCCCCATGCCGTTGGTAATTCTTTTACCCAAATGATGAAACATATGGACGCTGATTTTATCATCGCCCATCCCGAAGGTTATGCCCTGAATCCACTAGTCACTCAGGGGGTAGAATGTACCACTGACCAGAAAAAAGCGCTGGAAGGCGCAGATTTTGTATATACCAAAAACTGGTGTTCCTATGCTCAATACGGGCAAATCCTCAGAACAGACGATGAATGGATGATCACGCCCGAAAAAATGCAATTGACCAACAGTGGAAAGTTTATGCACTGTCTGCCCATAAGAAGAAACATCGTGGCAGCAGATGGTGTACTGGACAGTCACAATTCGCTTGTGATTCAACAGTCTCAAAACAGAATTTACTCCGCCCAATCGGTCCTAAAACAACTGCTGGAAAATGGATAAACTGGCAGTAGTCAAAATCGGAGGGAATGTCATTGAGGATGTAAACGCACTGCAGTCCTTCCTGGCAGATTTTGCCCATATCCAAGGTTCAAAAATTTTGGTTCACGGAGGGGGTAAGAAAGCCACTGCTATGGCTGAAAAAATGGGCATACCCGTCCAAATGGTAGAGGGCAGAAGAATTACAGATGTCCAAAACCTAGACATCATCACCATGCTCTATGGGGGTAAAATCAACAAAAATATTGTCGCCCAATTGCAAAGTTTAGGATGCAACGCTTTGGGACTTTCGGGAGCCGACGGTAATGCCATTCAAGCTGTGAAAAGACCGGTAAAAACAATCGACTATGGTTTTGTAGGGGATGTAGTCGGTGTCAATGTCGAATTGTTTCAAATGCTACTCAAAGGGGGATATACCCCCGTTTGTTGCGCCGTTACACACGACCAAAAAGGGCAATTGTTAAATACCAATGCCGATACCATTGCCGCTACCTTGGCCCAGAGTTTATCGCAATATTTTGAGGTATCTTTATGGTATTGTTTTGAAAAGCAAGGCGTTTTGGAGAATATCGACAATGACAGCAGTGTGATTGAAACCATCACCCCCAAAAAATACAAGAACTTAAAAGCTGAGCAAGTCATTCACTCGGGAATGATCCCCAAAATTGACAATTGTTTTGACGCTTTGGCAAATGGCGTAAATGAGGTAAAAATCGGAGCACCAAAAATGATAACAGGAATTTCCCAACACACCACACTAACCTTAAAAGATGAATGAGTTAACCACAGCAGCGATTGATTTACTAAAAGATTTGATTGCCATCCCCTCTTTTTCTCAAGAGGAGGATAAAACCGCTGACAGAATTGGACAATGGTTTGACCAACACGGCATTCCATATCAGCGATCGGGAAACAACATTTGGGCACAAAACGAAGCTTTTGACCCCGAAAAACCTACCCTATTGCTCAATTCCCATCACGATACCGTTCAGCCGAATGCAGCATATACCAACGATCCTTTTGAACCCAAAATCGAAGATGGAAAGTTATACGGCTTGGGCAGTAATGATGCGGGAGGAGCCTTGGTTTCTCTAATCGCCTTATTTACCCACTACTATACTGCCAAAAACCCAAAATACAATCTACTAATCGCTGCATCGGCAGAGGAGGAAATCGCAGGACAAGACAGTCTAAGGGGGCTCCTCTCTCAACTGCCCAAAATTGATGTGGCCATAGTAGGTGAGCCCACCGAGATGCATTTGGCGGTAGCCGAAAAAGGTTTACTTGTTTTTGATGCAGTCATTAATGGTACTCCCGGACACGCGGCACACCCCAACGATGACAATCCCATCATGAAACTGCCGAAAGTTTTGGAATGGTTTCAAAACTTTTCGTTGGAAAAGCAGTCCGATTTTTTGGGAGATGTCAAGATCACCGTCACCCAAGTCAATGCAGGAAAAGAACACAATGTGGTTCCTGCCAGTGTGGATCTGGTGGTCGACGTCAGGGTCAACGACCAATACAGCAATCAGGAGTTGGCAAAAATCCTCAGCGAGGCTGCTCCTTGTGAAATGACTCCTCGATCTCTGCACCTCAACTCGTCTTCCATTGGAATGGAACATGAATTGGTTCAGGCGGGAATTGCCCTGGGAAGAAAAACCTACGGTTCCCCCACCCTATCAGATCAAGCGGCATTAGAATGTCCTTCTCTAAAAATGGGTCCGGGACTGTCAACAAGGTCGCATTCGGCCAATGAGTATATCTTTGTCTCTGAGATCGAAGAGGCGGTAAAAATTTATATTGAACTCTTGGGAAAAATACTTTGATCATGAAACTCTGGCAAAAAAATCAAGCACCACACGAAAAAATAGACCATTTTACGGTGGGAAAAGATCGGTTTTACGACCTTCACTTGGCCGCCTATGACTGCCTGGCTTCCATTGCCCATGCACAAATGTTGGCAAAAACCGGGGTATTGACCTCTGAGGAGGCCGATCAACTTGTCGGGGTACTAAATGATTTAAAAAGTGAGGCCGAAAAAGGGGATTTTGTCATCGAAGCCGAGTTTGAGGACATACATTCCAAAATCGAATATGTACTGACGCAAAAGCTTGGGGATTTGGGTAAAAAAATACATACCGCAAGGTCGAGAAACGATCAGGTACTGGTTGCTATTCATTTGTACCTCAAGGCAGAGATTGAAAGCATTAAGGGACTGACCCATAGCTTTTTTAAGTTATTGATGGATCTGGCCGGTCAACACAAGGACAAATTTTTACCGGGCTATACCCATTTTCAAGTGGCCATGCCCTCCTCATTCGGACTTTGGTTTTCGGCCTATGCCGAAAGTTTGATCGACGATGTGACCTTGCTCAATGCTGCGCATCAAATTGTAGATCAAAACCCATTGGGCAGTGCTGCTGGTTTTGGGAGTTCCTTTCCGATTGACAGAAGAGCCACAACCGAAAGTTTGGGATTTGCCGATTTAAAATACAATGTAATCGCTGCTCAGATGAGCAGAGGTAAGGCAGAAAAGACCACGGCCACTGCCATGGCTGCTTTGGCCGCTACCCTTTCCAAAATGGCAATGGACATCTGTCTCTACATGGGTCAGGAACACAATTTTATCAGTTTTCCGGAAGAGTTGACCACAGGTTCCAGTATCATGCCGCACAAAAAAAACCCCGATGTGTTTGAACTCATCCGAGGTAAATGTAATCTCCTTCAAGGGCTGCCCAATCAGTTGGCGTTGCTGATGGCCAATTTGCCCTCCGGATACCACAGAGAGATGCAACTGGCCAAAGGGCCCATCATTGAGGCAATCAATGAACTAAAAGCTTGTTTGGATCTTTTTACTTTCAGTCTTGAGGAAATTCAGGTCAAAGAAGGTATTTTGGACGACCCAAAATACCAATATGTTTTTAGTGTTGACACCCTAAACGAATGGGTGAAGGAGGGAATGCCTTTTAGAGATGCCTATAAAAAGATGGGAGAGGCCATCGCCAAGGAGGAATACTTCCCTAAAAAAACTTTGGATCACACTCATTTGGGTAGTTTGGGGAACTTAGCACTCAAGGAAATTGATCTGAAAATGAAAAAGGCGATGGGATAAAATATCCTATCAACGCTTCTGATCTTATTGAATTGATCTCTTATCAGATATGCAAGGGTCGGTTTTCTGAAGCCGCCAATGCTGCTTCTTTAACCGCTTCGGCATAGGTAGGATGTGAATGACTCATCCGCGCAATGTCCTCGGCAGAGGCACGAAATTCCATGGCAACGACTGCCTCGGCGATCAGGTCGGCGACACGGGCTCCGATCATATGTACCCCCAGTACCTCATCGGTTTGGGCATCGGCCAAAATTTTGATAAAACCATCGGTATCTCCACTGGCACGCGAACGACCCAAGGCACGCATGGGAAACTGTCCACTTTTGTAATTCACCCCGGCCGATTTAAGTTCTTCTTCAGTTTTGCCTACGGCCGCCACTTCGGGCCAGGTATAGATCACATTGGGAATGAGGTTGTAGTCGATATGAGGTTGTTGTCCGGCCAGTATTTCGGCGACCATCACACCCTCCTCTTCTGCCTTGTGGGCCAACATGGCACCACGAACTACATCGCCTATGGCGTAGATGTTTGAAGCAGAAGTTTGCAGGTGGTCGTTTACTTCGATCTGACCCCGTTCGGTGAGTTTTACCCCCGCCGCTTCTGCGTTTAATCCATAGGTGTAGGGCTTTCTGCCCACAGAAACCAAGCAGTAATCTCCTTCAAAAGTTACTTCCTCCCCTTTTTTATCCAAGGCAGTTACGGTAACCGTTTCTCCATTGCGCTCCACCTTATTGACTTGATGGGAGAGATAAAACTTAATTTTTTGCTTTTTCATCACCTTGGTCAATTCACGCGACAAAGCACTGTCCATGACCGGAGTGATACGGTCGGCATACTCAATGACAGAGACCTCTGCCCCCAATCTTTTATACACCTGACCCAATTCGAGTCCGATGACCCCTCCACCGATGACGATCATGTGTTTGGGGATTTCTTTGAGGTCCAATGCCTCGGTAGAAGTGATGATGCGTTCTTTGTCAATATTAATGAAGGGCAAGCTCGCGGGTTTGGAACCTGTGGCAATGATGATGTTTTTGGCCGTAATATCCTCGGGCTTTTCTCCTTCGATGTGAATGGTAGTGGCATCCTTAAAAGAACCCAAGCCGTTAAAAACGGTTACTTTATTCTTGTCCATCAAAAAATCAATGCCTTTGGTGGTTTGTTCGACCACAGCAGCTTTTCGGGCAATCATTTTTTCCAGGTTGACTTTGACCTTTCCGGGAATTTCAATCCCGTGTTCTTCAAAATGCTTTACGGCATCTTCATAATGGTGAGAAGAATCCAGTAATGACTTAGAGGGAATACAGCCTACATTAAGGCAGGTTCCTCCCAGGGTATTGTATTTTTCTATCAAGGCGGTTTTCATTCCCAACTGGGCACAACGAATGGCAGCTACATAGCCTCCGGGGCCCGATCCGATTACGGCAACATCAAATGATTGCATAGTTTAAATTTCGATTTACAGTCAAAAATACAAATGTTTAGGGTGTTAAAATAGCTTTTTTGAACGAATCGGTTTGATTAATTTTTTTAAATTAGAAACTAATCTTACTTATAAGTGAATTATGTTTCAACTTTACATATTTATTAAAGAATTCCCTAAACTTAGAATTTTTAAAAATGATTTAAATTGTGAAATATTTTCAAGAATTTGAAAACCCCTAAACTATCCTTATCGGCCGCTTTACTGCCCTTGATCATTTTGGTCTTACTGTTGACCTATAATGTCACTGTTTTTGGCGATGATGCACTGAGTGGTTCCAACCAGTTTATTCTTTTGTTAGGTGGGGTTGTGGCGGGCTTGGTAGGCCTCCGAAACCAGGTCACCTACGGGCAAATGTTGCATAAGGTGGGGGAAAACTTACAATCGGTCACGGGTCCCATTTTGATTTTACTTTTGGTGGGGGCCTTGGCCGGGACATGGCTGTTGAGTGGTATCATTCCCGCCATGATCGATTATGGTTTACAAATTGCCAACCCTCGTTTTTTCTTGCCTGCATGTGTATTGATCTCGGCCTTGGTCTCTTTGGCTACAGGAAGCAGTTGGTCCACCTCTGCAACCATCGGGATCGCCTTGATCGGCATAGGAAAGGCTTTGGACTTGCCCGTGGGCATGGTGGCCGGTGCGGTGATTTCCGGAGCCTATTTTGGGGATAAACTTTCTCCATTGAGCGATACCACCAATTTGGCCCCTGCCATGGCGGGAGGTGAGCTCTTTGCACATATCCGTTATATGCTCTACACTACACTGCCCAGTATTGTGATCACCCTTTTGATCTTTATTGTTTTGGGCTGGGGTTTTTCTGGCTCGGGGGATGTGGACACCTCTCTGTTGAGCGAATCCATTCGGGAAAAATTTAACATCAGCCCTTGGTTGTTTTTGGTGCCTCTGGTCGTTATCGTGATGATTATCAAAAAAACCCCACCGCTTTTGGCACTGTTTGTTGGAACACTATTGGGGGGGCTTTTTGCGCTGATTTTTCAACCTCAACTGCTGATGGATCTATCCGAAAGTTCAGTGTTGAATTTTAAAACCATTTATAAAAGTATTTTTAACGCCATTACTGTCGATACCCAAATCGAAACCAATGACCCCCTTTTGAACGAATTATTTTCATCGGGAGGAATGCAAGGGATGTTGGGTACGGTTTGGTTGATTATTTGTGCCATGGTTTTCGGCGGGGTGATGGACGCCATCGGTGCCTTACAGGCCATCAGCCATGCTTTTTTAAAATGGGCCCAAACCACTTTTCAACTCATAGCAGGCACGGCAGCATCAAGTTTGACGGTCAACCTTACCGCCTCAGATCAATACTTGGCCATCGTGGTACCGGGAAAGATGTTTGCGCAAGCCTATCGGGATCGAAAGCTGGCTCCCGAAAATCTGAGCCGCACCCTGGAGGATGCCGGAACGGTAACCTCTGTATTGGTACCATGGAATACCTGCGGGGCCTATCAATCGGGGGTATTGGGCGTGGGTGTGGCAGAATATTTTTTCTACGCTTTTTTTAATTGGATCAGTCCTATGATGACTCTGATTTATGCCTACTTTAAAATCAAAATCAAAAAATTAAAGATTGATTAACCTCATTTTTTGAATGATTAGAAATTCTTATACTCGCAAAGAAATTAATTATTATCACTTTTTAATTTTGATTTAAATAAACTTAATTTTACCATTCTGAATTAAATTATAAACTTATTACCTATGGACAATCACGCAAATAGAAACGGAGACAACGCAAAATGCCCTTACCTCGGAGGGATCTTAAGGGAAAGCGCTGGTGGTGGAACGGTTAACCGTGACTGGTGGCCCAACCAGTTGAATTTAAATATTCTACGTCAACACTCAACGCTGTCTGATCCTATGGATCCGGATTTTGATTATGCGGAGGAATTTAAAAAATTAGACTTATCGGCCGTAAAAGAGGACTTGCATGAATTGATGACCAACTCTCAGGAGTGGTGGCCCGCAGATTACGGTCACTATGGTCCTTTCTTTATCCGCATGGCATGGCATGCAGCCGGTACCTACCGAATTGCCGATGGCCGTGGCGGTGCCGGGGCAGGAACGCTGCGTTTCGCTCCATTGAACAGTTGGCCTGACAATGCCAACTTAGAAAAGGCCAGATTGCTTTTATGGCCCATCAAACAGAAGTATGGCAAAAAACTTTCCTGGGCAGACTTAATGGTCTTGACGGGGAATGTTGCTATGGAGTCTATGGGTTTTAAAACATTTGGCTTTGGCGGTGGTCGTGCTGATGTATGGGAACCGGAAGAAGACGTCTATTGGGGTCAGGAATCGGAATGGCTAGGAGATAAAAGGTATACGGGAGATCGTGAATTGGAAAATCCACTTGGAGCTGTTCAGATGGGATTGATCTATGTCAACCCAGAGGGTCCCAATGGCAATCCTGATCCCCTAAAATCGGCTCATGACATCCGCGAAACCTTTGGGCGTATGGCGATGAACGATTATGAAACGGTCGCATTAATTGCCGGAGGTCACACCTTTGGAAAAACCCACGGTGCAGCCGACGCCGATCAGTATGTGGAAGCTGAACCTGCAGGAGCAAGAATTGAGCAAATGAGTATGGGTTGGAAAAACAATTACGGCTCAGGAAAAGGAGAACATACCATCACCAGTGGTTTGGAAGGAGCGTGGACAACTACACCCACAAGATGGAGTAACAATTACTTTGAAAACCTTTTTGGTTTTGACTGGGAATTGACCAAAAGTCCCGGAGGGGCACAACAATGGACGCCAAAAGGAGGTGCCGGTGCCGGAACTGTTCCGGACGCACACCACCCGGATAAGACTCATGCTCCCATGATGTTGACAACCGACATTGCTTTGCGCATGGATCCCATTTATGAACCCATCTCCAGACATTTTTATGAAAATCCTGATGAGTTTGCCGATGCATTCGCCAGGGCATGGTTCAAATTGACCCACAGAGACATGGGGCCTATCGATCGATATTTGGGTCCGGAAGTTCCCCAGGAGACTTTGATTTGGCAAGACCCTGTTCCTAAAGTAGATCATGCATTGATCGATGAAAAAGATGAGGCTGCACTCAAAGCTAAAATCCTAGAATCTGGTCTAAGTGTTGGTCAGTTGGTCAGTGCCGCATGGGCTTCCGCTGCTACCTTCAGAAACTCTGACAAACGTGGTGGTGCAAATGGAGCAAGGATCAGCCTTTCGCCTCAAAAATACTGGGATGTCAACCAACCCATTCAACTGGGTAAGGTATTGGATGTTTTGACGGATTTAAAAAATGAATTCAATGGCATCAATCAAGACAAAAAAGTTTCTCTGGCCGATCTGATTGTTTTGGCCGGAAGTGCAGGAATAGAAAAGGCCGCCTCAGATGCAGGACACCAGGTTAAAGTTCCTTTTACTGCAGGAAGAACAGACGCTACTCAGGATCATACGGATGTTGAATCCTTCTCAGTCCTCGAACCTATAGCTGACGGTTTTAGAAATTACATAAAAAAGCAGTATGATATAGAGGCTGAAAAATTGTTGATCGACAAAGCGCAATTGATGACTTTGACAGCTCCTGAAATGACTGCCTTGGTAGGAGGTATGAGGGTGTTAAACACCAATTTTGGTGGTTCAAAACACGGTGTGTTGACCGACCGTCCTGAAACCCTAACCAACGATTTTTTTGTTAATTTACTTGACATGAACAGCACTTGGGAAGCCACAAATGAGAGTGAAAGTGAGTTTGAATGCCGTGATTTAACAACTGGTGACATCAAGTGGACCGGAACAAGGGTTGATTTGATCTTTGGTTCCAACAGTGAGTTGCGTGCCATTGCCGAAGTTTACGGTTGTGCCGATGGTGAAGAAAAATTCATTAATGATTTCATAGGCGCTTGGAGCAAAGTAATGCACTTGGATCGTTTTGATATGGAATAGAACAGTGCAAACACTATAACAGTTAAAACCCCGAACCAATTATGGTCTCGGGGTTTTTTTAGACCGAGGATTGGAGATGAATTTGTATTTTTGTTAGATAAGCACCATTCATGGCCAAAAAGCGTTCCCGTCCTCGAATTCCTGAATTTTCGGAAGAAAAAAAACAACGTATCAGAAGAAGACAAATTCTTTTGGGAAGTTTTTTGCTTTTGTTGGGTTTTTTGATGACTTTATCCTTTGTTTCTTTTCTGTTCCACCACCAATCGGATCAAAGCACCCTAGAAGTCTTCTTTGAAAAAGAAGTACAATCCGAAAATCTTTTGAATAAAGTAGGTGCTTTGGTGAGTCACTTTTTTATATACCAACTGTTCGGAATAGCAGTTTTTATCCTGCCCTATCTTTTGTGTTACACTGGTTATTTACTTTTTTTTGATCGCGACAGAAAAGAACTCTTAGGACATTGGAGTTGGGCATTACTCTATTTGATGTGTTTGTCTGTTTTTTTTGGATTTTACCACATGGATTCTCCTTTACTGGGTGGATTGGTTGGCTATGAGATCAATAGTTTTTTGGTGGCTTATTTGGGCAATGTAGGGGTAGCCGGTCTTCTCATATTTTCGGTGATTGCCATCTTGGTCCTTCAATGGAAATTAACTCCTGAAAAAGTTTTGATGTTTTTTCGTTCACGATTCGAAAAGGAGCAACCCCCAACTGCCGTTGGTCTCGAAAACAGCTTAGATTTGGAAATTGGTGATTTTGTAGAAAAAGTAGCTCCTGATATTGAGGTAAAGCAAGCCGATCCGATTGAAGATGAAATACCATCAGATGAGGATGAAGTTACCATGGAGGTGGAAACTCATAAAGAAGAAGAAAGTTTAACTGACAACCTGGCGCAATCTTTGGTCGAGAAACATGGTTTTTTTGATCCCAAACTGGAATTGAGTAAATACCGCTTTCCCATCCATGATCTGCTCAAAGATTATGGAGAAAGTTCCATCACCATTGACCAAGAGGAGCTGGAATTGAATAAAAACAAAATTGTAGATACCCTAAAGAATTACAACATTGGGATCTCAAAAATCAAAGCAACCGTAGGACCTACTGTAACCCTTTATGAAATAGTCCCCGAAGCGGGAATTAGAATTTCCAAAATCAAAAACTTGGAAGACGATATTGCCCTCTCTCTTGCGGCATTGGGCATCAGAATCATCGCTCCAATTCCCGGAAAAGGAACCATCGGTATCGAAGTTCCCAATCAAAAGCCGAGTATCGTCTCAATGCGATCTGTAATTACCTCAAATAAATTTCAGACGGCAGAGATGGAACTGCCCGTGGCCTTGGGTAAAAACATCAGCAACGAAACTTTTGTGGTGGATTTGACCAAGATGCCCCACCTGCTCATGGCCGGGGCGACAGGTCAAGGAAAATCGGTAGGATTGAATGCCGTGCTTACGTCTTTACTTTACAAAAAACATCCCGCTGAGATCAAATTCGTTTTGGTTGATCCCAAAAAAGTAGAGCTTAACATATACAGTAAAATTGAACGTCACTACCTGGCCAAATTACCCGATACCGAAGATGCCATTATCACAGACAACACCAAAGTAATTCATACCCTCAATTCGCTCTGTATAGAAATGGACAATCGATATGAATTGCTCAAAAACGGTATGTGTCGAAACCTAAAGGAATACAATCAAAAGTACCGAGAGCGAAAATTAAACCCTGAGGACGGGCATAGCTTTTTGCCTTATATCGTTCTGGTAGTAGATGAGTTCGCCGACTTGATCATGACCGCAGGAAAGGAAGTTGAAACACCCATCGCACGATTAGCACAATTGGCCCGAGCAGTAGGGATTCATTTGATCATTGCCACCCAAAGGCCCTCGGTCAATGTCATTACCGGAATCATCAAAGCGAACTTCCCTGCTAGAATTGCCTTTAGGGTGACTTCGAAAATAGATTCACGTACCATACTGGATTCTGGGGGGGCAGATCAATTGATCGGTCGGGGTGACATGCTCTACACTCAAGGCAACGATTTGACACGAATTCAATGTGCTTTTGTGGACACACCCGAAGTTCAAAAGATTTCGGATTACATCGGAGCACAAATGGGCTATGCCAGCGCTTATGTGTTGCCTGAATACGTCGAAGAAAATGCCAGTAGTTTAGACCTTGACCCCTCTGAGAGGGATGATCTCTTTAGAGAGGCGGCAGAGGTAATTGTCACAGCTCAACAGGGATCGGCATCTCTCCTACAAAGAAAACTCAAACTGGGTTATAATCGAGCAGGTAGGATCATTGATCAAATGGAAGTGGCAGGAATTGTGGGTCCATTCGAAGGAAGTAAGGCAAGGCAGGTACTCATCTCCGATTTAAATGCTCTCGATGTACTTTTGAACAACGAAGATGCATAAATTTGCAATATGAAATTTAAAAATTACTTTCTGCTGTTTTTTATAGGAACCCTTGCAAATGTATGGTCCCAAACCTCCCTTGAGGCACAAAACCTTTTGGAGCTGGCATCCAAACAAATGGAAAGTTATAAGAATATAGCGTTTGAATTCAGTTACGTGCTCAACAACCGCATGGAGCAAATCAATCAAGAAAGTTCCGGTCAAGTTACCGTAGCAAGCGAGAAATACAAATTGAATTTTCTCGACGCCATTCAGCTTTTTGACGGAAAGGCCCTCTATACCATAGTTCCCGAAAATGAAGAAATAACCATTACCCAAGCCGAGGAGGAGGAAGATTTTGGTATTAACCCCAAAGAATTATTACAATTTTACAAAAAGGGATATGATTACCATTGGGACATCAGTCAAAGGGTGAAAGGAAAAAATATTCAATTTGTTAAATTAATTCCTACAAAAGAAGATGGGGAGATCCAATCCTTGTTGGTGGGAATTGATACCCAACAAAACCATATCTACAAACTGATTGAAGTGGGAGACAACGGAACAGTAACCACTCTTACCATCCATAATATGAAAGTGGACAGTTCTTTGCCAAAGAATTTCTTCGTTTTTAACGAAGCGGATTATCCCAATTATTACATTAATAATTAGTGTATTGAAAATACTTGATCGCTATATTATCCGTCAGTACCTGGTACGCTTGCTCAGTGTTTTTGCTATTTGTATGCTGATTTTTGTGGTGCAAACCTTTTGGTTATACATAGATGATCTCGCAGGAAAAGGTTTGGATTTTGAAACGATTTTTAAATTTTTGGGATACTTCACCCCCAAGCTGATCCCTATCGTTCTTCCCCTTTCGATACTATTGGCTTCTTTGATGACCTTTGGCAGTCTTGCTGAAAATTATGAATTTGCTGCTATGAAATCGACAGGGATTTCCCTGATTCGTTGTATGATAGGTTTGTTTTTGGTACACATTGTCATTGGTATAGGCAGTTATTATTTTTCCAATCACTTGATTCCCTACGGTGAAGTAAAATCTTATAACCTGAGGAGAAACCTGGCCAAATTAAAACCTGCCATTGCCATAAGAGAGGGAATTTTTAATGACCTGGGACAAATGAGTATCAAGGTAAAACGAAAATATGGAGATGATAAAAAGTTGCTCGAGGATGTAATCATTCACGAAAAGACCGATGATTACAAAAACCGGATTGTCATCAAAGCCAAAAAAGGAGAGTTAAAAAGTAAAACTACCGATGCAACCCTACAACTGGTCTTGTATGACGGAAATCGTTATGAAGAAATTGCAGGTAAAAATTATGAAGAACGAATGAGGTTTCCTCATGCCAAAGTTCATTTCGAAGAATATATAATGAACATTGACCTGTCAAAGTTCAATAATGTAGATCTGAACGAAGAGAATTACACAACCACCTACAAAATGCAGAAAGTGAATCAACTCAAAGTAAGTATTGATACCTTGGAACGCGATTATAGTGCTCAAAGAAAAATATTTAGCGAAAACTTTAATAAAAAACACTACAGCAATCAGATCAAACCCATTGAAGGTTTGAAGAACTATGTCTCTGATTCACTCATAAAGGCCAATATTCTGAATATCATTAAAACAAATGATGATTGGAGGGTAAATCAGATTGTAGATCGCTCCACTAGTGATGTAAGAGGGATCATAAGAAGTCTGGAAAATAAAAAACGAACCTTTTTTGTCTTTCAGAAATTGATCAACCTGCACAAAATGTTCATGTTGGATAAATTCACCTTGATTTTCTCATGTATCTTTCTATTCTTGATCGGGGCTTCGCTGGGTGCAATAATCAAAAAAGGAGGATTAGGTTTGCCCCTAGTATTGTCGGTCTTAATTTTTTTATCCTATCATTACATTGGAATTTTTGCAAAAAATGCATCAGAGGACAACAGTATCCATCCGATTTTGGCCAGTTGGATCTCAACAATGGTCTTGGCACCATTCGCAATTTATTTAACCAAAAGAGCTTCCTCGGATGAGGGGTTTGTGAATTTGGACTTTATAACGGTTCCCATTCAAAAGATATATTCCAAATACATTGGAACAAAATCATAAAATATTTATGTCAAAAATATTACTCAATACCATAGAGGAAGCAATTGCATCCATCAAAAAAGGAGAGATCATTATAGTCGTTGACGATGAAGACCGAGAGAATGAGGGGGATTTTGTAGCCGCCGCAGAGGTAATTACTCCAGAGAAAATCAATTTTATGGCCACCCACGGAAGAGGTCTGATTTGTACTCCGCTGACCGAAAAAAAATGTAAAAAATTAAAATTGGATCGGATGGTTAGTTCGACTTCAGACCCTATGGATACCGCTTTTACCGTTTCGGTAGACTACCGTGGCAGTGGTGTTACCACAGGTATCTCTGCTGCAGATCGTTCCCAAACGATCCGTGCAATGATTGATAAAAAAACACGAGCCGTTGACCTGACCCGACCGGGACATGTATTTCCATTGATCGCCAAAGAGGGTGGAGTTTTGCGTCGTACCGGACATACAGAAGCCGCCATAGACTTTGCACGATTGGCGGGATTTGAGCCTGCGGGGGTTATTGTGGAGATCATGAATGAAGACGGGTCTATGGCGCGACTCCCGGAACTGTTTAAGGTGGCCCAAAAATTTGACCTTAAGATTGTCTCTATCGAAGATTTGGTAGCTTACCGAATGCAACACGACAGTTTGATTGAAAAAAAGAGTGATTTTCAAGTGGAAACGCGTTTTGGTCCATTCCGATTGAGAGCCTACCAACAAACCACCAATCAACAGATTCATCTGGCACTGACCAAAGGCAGTTGGGAAGAGGACGAAGCCGTTTTGACCCGAATCAATTCTTTGAGAATCAGTAATGATGTTTTGAGTATGTTGACAGGAGAAGTCACCAAAGGATTGGATGATATTTTTTCTCTGATCAACCAGGCTGAAAAAGGGGCGGTCATTTTTATCAACCAACAACAATCCTCAGAAAATCTTTTATCGAGAATTCAAAAGCTTAAGGGGATGCAACAAAAAGGTAAAGTTGACAAAGCACCCCCAATCGTAATGGACAGTCGAGATTTTGGAATTGGAGCTCAAATTTTGCACGATCTTAAAAT